>JBJXEH010000195.1:0-2584 GCA_046153995.1 Micropepsaceae bacterium | reverse complement strand
TGCGCGCCTTCGCTCTGCGCGATCTCGTTCTCGTGGTGCGGGAACTGCAAGTCGATCCCGCCGCCGTGGATGTCGAACGTGACGCCCAAATGCTTCTCGCCCATGGCCGAGCACTCGATATGCCAGCCCGGCCGGCCATTGCCCCAAGGCGAATCCCATCCAGGCATGGTGGCGTCCGACGGCTTCCACAGCACGAAATCCATCGGGTTCTTTTTGTACGGCGCGACATCCACTCGCGCACCCGCAATCATCTCATCCAGCGCCCGCCGCGAAAGTTTGCCGTAACCGGGATCGGACGGCACATGGAACAGCACGTGGCCCTCGGCCACATAGGCGTGATTGTTCGCGACCAGCTTCCCGATCATCGCGATGATCTCGGGCATCGTGTCGGTGACGCGAGGTTCCAGCGTCGGCGCAAGGTTGCCGAGCGCCAGCGCGTCTTCCTGATAGACCTTCGCCGTGCCTTCGGTCAGATCGCGGATCGACACGCCACGTTCGGCGGCGCGCGCGATGATCTTATCCTCCACATCCGTGATGTTGCGCACGTAGGTCACGTGCTTCTCGCCATAGATGTGGCGCAGCAGCCGGAACAGCACGTCGAACACGATCACGGGCCGCGCGTTGCCGATATGCGCGAAGTCGTAGACCGTCGGTCCGCAGACGTACATGCGTACGTTCTTCGGATCGATCGGTTTGAAGACCTGCTTTTCGCGGGCCAGCGTGTTGTAGATCGTCAGTGCCATCGTCAAATCCTTCAATGCCGTCCGTCTGGCCGGTTTTCAGGATTCGGTCTCTGACGAGAATAGAATCGGTGAGCGCGGCCGCTAAGGTTCGTTAGCCGCAAATACAAATTGCCGCGCGCGCGATCTGCGCCGCGGAGGACATGCCGGAAGTGATCGTCGGAATGCTCACATCTGCCTCATGCAGCCTGACCGGCCAGGCGTTTTGCCGCCCGCTCAGGACCGATGAGGGGTAACAGCTTTCGCATCTCCGGTCCATGGGGCTGCCCGGTCAACGCTAAGCGAAGCGGCCTAAACAAAGCCTTACCTTTCGCCCCGGTTTTGGCCGAAACAGCCGCCGTCCATTCGGTCCAGGTCGCGTCCGTAAAGGGACCGGCCGGCAACAGCGCCCGCGCAGCCTCAGCCACAGCCGCGTCCTCGATCACCGGCTCCAGCGGTCCTTCGACCACCTGCCACCAACCGCGCGCTTCGTTGAGCAACTGAATGTTGTCGCGCACGGCTTCCCAGAACGGCGCGCCGCCGCCAACGCCGAGCCGCTTCAAATCGGCCGCGACCGCGTCGAACGCCATGCCGTGCAGCAGCTTGTGATTCAGCGTCTTCAGGTCGGCCGGATCGAAATGCGCCGGCGCGCGCGAAAACTTCGTCAAGTCGAAGTCGGCAACGAGCTCGTTCAACGTGGCGCGCACGACGACCGGATCGGACGTGCCCAACTTCGCGAGCAAGCTGTTGATCGCCTGCGGTTCGATCCCATCTTCGCGCAAGCCCTCGATCGCGAGCGACCCAAGCCGCTTTGACAGCGCCTCACCGCCTGCGCCGATCAGCATCGAAAAATGTGCGAACGCCGGCACTGGTGCACCGAGCGCTTCGAAGATTTCGATCTGTACGCCCGTGTTCGTGACGTGATCCTCGCCGCGAATGATGTGGCTGATCTTGAAGTCGATGTCGTCGACAACACTGGGCAGCGTGTAGAGGAACCGCCCGTCCTCGCGGATCAACACCGGATCCGACAGAGATGCCGTCTCGATATGCACCGGCCCGCGAATGACGTCGTTGAATTCGACGCTGTTGCCGCTGAGCTTGAACCGCCAATGCGGCCTCCGCCCCTGAGCCTCAAGGTCCGACCGCTGCTCCGCCGTCAACTTCAAAGCCGCGCGGTCGTACACGGGAGGCTTGTGCTGCGCGAGCTGCCGCTTGCGCCGACGGTCAAGTTCATCTGCCGTCTCGTAGCAAGGATAGAGCCGCCCCATCGCGCGCAACTTATCCGCCGCCGCATTGTGCTCCGCCGCCCGGCCCGACTGCGTAGCGAAGAGATCGTGCTTCAAACCCAACCAAGCGAGGTCCGCATAGATGCCGTCAGCGAACGCCTCGGTCGACCGCTCCGTGTCCGTATCGTCGAGCCGGAGCAGAAACTTGCCGCCCGCCTTGCGCGCGAACAAATAGTTCGTGAGCGCCGCGCGAATATTGCCGACGTGAAGTTTGCCCGTAGGGCTGGGCGCGAAGCGAACGACAGTTGTCATGGGCGCGTGTTTAACCGGTCACGTCGCATCCCGGAAGGCATTCGTGATCGGATACCGCCGGTCCCGCCCGAAATTCTTGCGCGTGATTTTGACGCCCGGCGGGGCTTGGCGGCGCTTGTACTCCGCGATCGAGAGCAAATGCTCGATCCGCTTGATCGTGGCAAGGTCGTGGCCCCGCGCGACGATCTCCTCGACCGGCATCTCGTTCTCGACCAAGCACTCGAGGATGTCGTCGAGCTTTGCATAAGGCGGCAGCGAATCCTCGTCCTTCTGGTTCTCGCGCAGTTCCGCGCTGGGCGGCTTGTCGATCACCCTCTCCGGCATCAC
>JBJXEH010000194.1:0-35623 GCA_046153995.1 Micropepsaceae bacterium | reverse complement strand
CTGCAACCGCTCCAACCCTGCGCCGCGATAAGCCGGGTCGGTCGTGAAAGCCGCGAGCAACTGCATCTGCAGCAGGAAATCGCGTCCGTTCGTGCCACCGGAAAGCTCGAACGATTCCTCGTCCAGCCCGAGCGAGTTCGACACAATGCGGCCCGCCAACGACTCCTCAAGCTCATCGGCGGTCAGCTGCTTGAGCCCGCCCTCGCTGAACCCGAACGGCAGCGCAAGTGCCAGTCCCACCTTGCGCGGCATTTGGATGTAGCCACCCGCAAATCGCACCGTGACGTAGATTGTATCCTTCTCGAACGTTGTCGGTTTGAAGTTCAACATCACGCCGTTTGCAAAGCGCACAGCGGTCGCCCCTAAATCCGCGATCTCGCGACGTTCCGCTACCGTCCCCGGCGCACCGAAGTTCGCGTATGGGAACGCCTTCGCGTCCTCCTTCGTCCCCGCAGCCACGGCCGTCTTCGTGCCGGCCTCGAATGCCGATGCGATCGCGGCATCGCCGCCCGCGACGGCTTGGCTCGACGAGACGAAGATGACCGGCCCTTGGCCGCCTGCGACTTCGCGCAATGCTGCGAGGGTGGATTCGGGCGTTACCAACGGCGCCACCTTCTCGAACCGCGCCAGCTGATCGGTTGGCGTCGAGACGACGCTGCGGTCGTCGAACGACCCGGTCAGCTGATCGGCAAGCGTCTTCGTATCGCGTGTCGATTGTGTCGTCGCCGCCTCCTCCAACGAAGCGCGCCACTCCTTCACCTCGCGCGCGACCTCGCTCGCCGTGAAGCCATGCTCCAGCGCTCGCCGATACTCCTGCTCGACAGCGGCCAAGCCCCGCTGCCACTGCCCCGGCCGCGTCGAGACCGAAAGACCCACCGTCTGCGAGACCCCACGCGCGTTCCCATAGCCAGCACCCGCCGATATGAACGGCGCGTTCTCGGCCCGCACCAGCCTCCCCAAACGCCGGTTGATGACCGCAAGCGCAACACGCCGGTGAAGATTGCGCGCACGAAGCGCAATACTGTCCGGCGAATTGTCCGCGCCGCGGAACCACGTGACGCTCGCACTTTCCGGCAAGTTTGCCTCGACGCGCGAGGCGGCGGTCAGCGAGCGCTCCTTGATCGATCCTTGCACCGGATCGGCTGGGTCGGCTCCGGCCGCAATCCAGTCCGTGAACTTCGCCTTGATCTTTGCCTCGACCTCCGCCGGATCGAAATCACCTGTTGCGACCAGTACTGTCCGCTCCGGCCGGTAGAAGCGCGTGTAATAGTCGAGCAGCAATTCGCGGGTCGCACCTTGGATCGTCTCGGCCTTCCCGATCGGCAAGCGCAGCGCCTGCCGCTGCCCGTCATAGGAAAGCTTCCACCGATCTTCGAACGCGCGATACTCCGGTGTGTTGCGCGTCCGTTGCTCCGAGAGCACCACTCCCTTCTCGCGATTGATCGCGGCGGGGTCGAGCGTCAGCCGGTCGCCGATCTCGCGAAAGAGCATGAGGCCGGTATCGATCAAATCGGCGTCGTTCTTCGGCAGCTCCAGCATGTACACGGTCTCTTCCGTGGACGTGTACGCATTCGTGTGCGCACCAAACGCCAGCCCCTTGCGCTGTAGCAGCTTGATGTACTCGCCCTCCGGCACGTTCTTCGAACCGTTGAACGCCATGTGCTCCATGAAGTGCGCCAAACCTTGCTGCGCATCGCTCTCCTGCAGCGAACCGGCGGCGATACGCAGGCGGAGCGAAATCGTTCCCTTAGGCTGCGCGTTGCGCATCAACGCATAGCGCGTCCCATTCGGCAGAACGCCGAAACGCACAGCCGGGTCAGGCCGGATGTCGCTGACCTCGTGCGGCCAGTAGGTGTAGTCGGGACGCTGGCTTTCCCCTGCCGTGGCCAACGTGTTCGGTGTGCCACTGCAAGAGACGAGCGCGACCGAGGCGAGGGCGAAAGCAACGAAGTACCGGATCGGCAGAAGCCGCATGAAACTCTCCCAAAGGCCGCCTTGCGCCCCACCGTTTGTGGCGCGGGCCGCGCGGCGAAGTCCAGGCGCTAAGCGTGACCGGTGTTACCTAAAAGGCATAGTCCGGATAATCATTCGCGTCGCGAGGAGAAATGACCGCAGGATTGCCCGGCCAGGCGATGCCAAAGGCCGGGTCATTCCAACGCACGCCTTTGCCTTGACCGTCCACGAAGTGCCTGCCCATTTGGTAGAGAATATCGGTGCCGTCCTCGAGCGTCAGAAAGCCATGGGCGCAGCCTTCGGGCACGAACACGGCGTTCATCTTGGCCGCGTCGAGTTCGACCGCGATCCACTGTTTATGCGTGGGGCTATCGCGCCGCAGATCCACCACGACGTCGAACGCCCTGCCCTTCACCGCGCGCACCAGCTTCGCCTCGGCATAAGGCGGATCCTGATAGTGCATCCCGCGCAACGTGTGACGCTGCGCGTTGCCGGAAAGGTTGATCTGCGCGGTCGTGAAATCGATACCCGCCGCGGCAAACTCGTCCGTACAAAAGATTCGCGCGAACGATCCTCGACTGTCGGCGCGCGGATCGGCTTCGACCTCGAAGACGCCTCCGATCTTTGTGGCTCTAAAGCGCATCACAAGACCGTCAACTCGGGGATTGCGACGACGAACTTGCCGCCCCATTCCCGGATCGCTGCCATGCTCGTCATGATTTCCGCTTTGAGGTTCCAGGGCAGGATGACGACATAGTCGGGCTTACGCGACAGCATGTCGGCAGGGCTCACGATTGGAACATGCGTGCCCGGCAAAAGCTTCCCCTGTTTCGCCGGATTGGCATCGGCCGCGCAAACGACGGCGCGCGCGGGCGAGCCGCAGTAGTTCAGGAATGTGTTTCCCTTGGCCGCCGCCCCGTACGCCGCCACGGTCTTGCCAGCCGCCCGTGCTTCCTCGAGGAACGAAACGAATCCCTCGCGCACTTTGCCGACGCGCGTGCTCAAGCCGGCATAGCCGTGTGGCGCGTCGAGACCGGCGTTACGCTCCTGCTCGCGCATCCGCGCGACATTGGAGGTAGGTTCCCGCTTGCTGTTGCTGCGAACCGCAAACACGCGAAGCGACCCGCCGTGGGTCGGCCACTCTTCGACATCCACAACGCGAAGACCCGCCGCGCCGAAGATCTTCTCTACGGCGCCAAGCGAGAGATACGAATAGTGCTCGTGATAGATCGTGTCGAATTGCAAGCCTTCGACCAACCGTTGCACATGCGGAAACTCGAAAGTCGCAACACCTTCCGGCCTCAGCAACGCCGCAAACCCCCGCGTAAAGTCGGCGATATCCGGGACGTGGGCGAGGACGTTGTTCGCGGCGGTCAGGTCTGCCCCGCCCGTCTCGCTTGCAAGCTTGTGCGCGAACGCTTCGCCAAAGAAGTCGATACGCGTATCGATGCCTTTGGCCAGCGCCTTCTCCGCTGTCCCCCGCGTTGGCTCCACGCCGATCACCTGCACGCCGGACTTCTTGAAGTGTTGCAGTAGGTAGCCGTCGTTGCTTGCCACTTCGACGACGAGCGACGCGGATCCAAGCCCAAACCGTGCGGTCATCGCTTCGGCGTAGCGGCGCGCATGCTCGACCCACGACGACGAGTACGACGAGTAGTAGGCATAGTCCGCGTCGAAAATCTCCTGCGCCGGCGCGTCGAAGTCCGTTTGCACCAAAAGGCAGTTGGCGCAGACCATGACGCGCAAGGGGTACTTCTTCTCTTGCGCCTCGCGGCCCGGCGTCACATTCGAGTTCGAAAACGGTTGCTCGCCGAGGTCGAGCATCTCGTTTGTCAACTTCGTTTTGCAGAAGCGGCAGTTCGCGTGACTAGACATCGGCAAAGGCGCGTATTTGTTGTTGCGTGATCTTCGCGGCATCCTCGCCGGCGGCAAACGCCTTGTACCACGATGCCGTCCATTCGATCGCCTGGGCTGCGTCGAGATGCGACTGCCAGCCGAGTTCGCGGCCCGCCAGCTCGCACGAGAGCGCGAGTGCAGGCATTTCCTTGGGTTGCGGACCCTCAGCCTGTTTCCAACCGGCCTTGGCGCCAATTGCGCCCTGCATTGCGGCAACGAGCTCGCTGACCGTGCGGCCGTTTTTTTCGCGCGGCCCGAAGTTTAATGCGGTCGCGCCCGTCGTTCCTTGAGCCAGGCGTTCTGCATAGACAAGATAGCCCGACAAGCAATCAAGCACGTGCTGCCACGGCCGCGTCGCGGCAGGATAGCGTAATATCAGGGCTTCGCCCGCGCGATGCGCACGCCAAATATCCGGCACGATCCGGTCTTCGCTAAAGTCGCCGCCGCCAATGACGTTGCCGCCGCGCGCTGTTGCGACCTTCGCCGCACCGCCGGTGAAGAAAGAGTCGCGGTACGAAGCAACCACGATCTCGGCCGCCGCCTTGGAAGCAGAGTATGGGTCGTGACCGCCAAGTCTGGCGCTCTCATCGAACGCTCGCCCCGTGCCGTCGTTCTCATAGACTTTGTCCGACGTGACGGCGAGGCAGACCTCAAGACCTTCGGCGGTACGTGCGGCGTCTAGCACATTCACGGTTCCCATCACGTTGCTGGCGAAGGTTGCGGCAGGCTCGCGATAGCTGCGGCGAACAAGAGCCTGGGCCGCCAGATGCAGAATGATCTGCGGCTTCGCCTCCCTCACCGCGTCGCGCACTACGTCGGCGTCGCAGATATCGCCGAACACGGAATTCACGCGCGTGCCAACCTTGGCAAGCTCGAACAGGTTCGGCGTTTGGTCTGGCGCCAGCGCTACGCACGACACCGTCGCTCCCATCTCGGCAAGCCAGAGCGCCGCCCAAGCGCCCTTAAAGCCCGTATGCCCCGTCAGCAGCACGCGGCGCCCGCGCCAAAACTTGGGGTCGGGCAAACCCTGTTTCATTTGTCCCAGACTTTCCACGGCGCTTGACCCGAGTCCCACAGCGACTCCAGCCGGTTCTTGTCGCGCAGCGTGTCCATCGCTTGCCAAAAGCCGGCATGCCGGAACGCCATGAGTTGGCCGTCCTGCGCCAAGCCTTGGAGGGGCTCGGCTTCCCACGACGTTTCGTCGGCGGCGATACGATCGATCACGCGCGGGTGAAGCACAAAGAAGCCGCCATTGATGAGCGCGTTGTCGCCGGGTGGTTTCTCAATGAAGTTCGTCACGGCCTGTCCCTTGAGTTCCAACGCCCCGTAGCGTCCGGGTGGCACGATGGCGGCCACCGTCGCATCCTTGCCGTGCGCGCGGTGGAAGGCGACCTCAGCACGGATGTCGAGGTCCGTAACCCCGTCGCCGTAGGTCAGGCAGAACGGCTCATCGGCGGTCAGATACTCGCGGATGCGGCGTACGCGGCCGCCCGTCATCGTATCTTCGCCGGTATCGACGATCGTCACCTTCCAAGGCTCAGCGCTTGACGCGTGATAGACGACGTCGCCCCGGGCAAGATCGACCGTCACGTCGGATCGGTGTAGCCGGTAGTTCGCGAAGTACTCTTTAATCATGTAACCGCGGTAGCCCACGCAGACAATGAAGTCCGTGCACCCGTGTGCAGCGTAGAACTTCATGATGTGCCAAAGGATCGGGCGCCCGCCGATTTCAATCATCGGCTTCGGACGCAGGTGTGTCTCCTCGGAAATCCGGGTACCAAGGCCGCCGGCAAGAATTACGACTTTCATTGGCGCCTTCTTGACGTCATATGGGTTTTGTACCGCAACCTATCGGATTGGTGTTCGCTGAATCCAGACCGCAGCGGCTTGGGCATCACGGCCGGGGACCGAACAAATGCGGGAAACGCTGCGTTAGGTCGTTAAGGACAAGCGCGGAACCCCGCGCGGTCATGTGTCCTTCATCCCAGAAAAGCAGGGTTTGCCGCTGCTGATACATGCAGTAAACGGCAACGTCGCAAAAGACGGTGAAGGCAGGCAGGTAATTGATTTGACCTTTTCTTTCGAGACCGCGGAAGAATTCGTCGAAGCGTCGGCTGTAACTCGCCTTCGTGACCGCCGATTTCGCTTGCTGCCCCTCGACCCCGGCAATCTGAGGAACCGGCGCAGGAAACATCGGCGAAGGTCCGATCACGAGTACGGCAGATCCCGTCGCCCGCAACGCATCAATTGTTCGTTCCAGCAACTCGAACTTATCGACCACCGCCTCCGCGAAAGTCTTCTTCTTTTCATAGACCATCCAATCGGCCGATATCACGACAAGATCGGGCTTCTCGGCTTTGATCTTCTCCAGCACCTCTCGATTGAACGGTCCGCAGCCGGTCCGTTTTGGATCTTCGACGCCCACAATCGGAGGACAGCCGCTCTCCGACAACAACAAAAGGCCGCGTCCTGAAGTCTTGGCCAAGTCGCGAAACGAATCGAAATAGTGCGCAGCGAAAGAATCTCCCCAGACCACGATCAGACCGTTACCTTCAGTACTGCACAACACGGCGGGCCAGTCTGCGAGCGTCTGCGTCTCTTTCAACATGCACGACTCAGCCTCGGCGCGCGCTCGCTCCGCCGCGGCGACGCGATCAGCCGCAGGCAACCGATTCACATACCAATGTCCGGCTGCAAGACTTGACGCCGCGACCACGGCCATCAATGCAATCGCGCCGGCGAAAAGCCCGCGCTGCGAAATCTGTTTTCCCTTTCGGAATGGGGTCTCGACGTATCGCCAGCACGCAACGGCTGCAACAAACGACAGGGCGAGCGCAACAAGCGCGTGAACCAGCGTAAAGTCGCCGCGCAACACGTATCGCGCAAATGTGAGCATCGGCCAATGAAGCAAGTAGAGCGAATAAGATACCAGCCCGACAAAGACCATCGGTGGAACGGAGAGTAACCGGCCTACGACGGTTACCCCTCTAGAGTTCGCCCAAATGATTGCCGCCGTTCCTAGACATGCCGGCAATGCATAGAGTCCCGGAAAAGGCGTGTCGATCGTCAAGAGGACGATGCTCCCAGCGAGTGCCCCTGCACCGGCCGCAGCCAGACTTTCTCGCAACCACTGAGAAGTCACTGCAGGCAAAAGGCCGAGCGCGATCAACGATCCGGCCATGAGTTCCCAAACTCGTCCCGGTGTCGAAAAAAACGCCGTGCGCGCATTCAAACTCACGGCAACACAGGCAAACGCGAACGACAGTATCGCGACGCCGAGCACGATCCAAAGGACACGAGATCGCGCATACCGGTACGAGAATGCCAGAGCCAGAGGAAACACGACGTAGAATTGCTCTTCTATCGCCAACGACCATGTCTGAAGAAAAGCGTTTTGCTCCGCCGCGGCGTCGAAGTAACCGGTGTTGGCCATGAAGTGGACGTTCGACGCAAAGACGGCGAGCCATGCCAGCGATTCATAAAGGCGCGCCAAATCGACGGGAGAGAACAACACCGTGGCGCCGATGACCGTAAAGGCGATCGTGACGTATAGGGCAGGAAAAATTCGGCGGATGCGACGCTCATAAAAGCGCGCGATACTCATGGTTCCCCGCTCCAAGTCCCCCAATATGATGCGCGTGATCAGGAAGCCCGAGATGACGAAGAAAATGTCGACGCCGACGAAGCCCCCGGAGAATGGTGGCAACCCCGCATGAAAGAAAAGGACGGACAACACCGCAACCGCGCGCAGTCCATCGATGTCGGGGCGGTACAAATCCCGAGCGTCACGCGCAGACAGGTTCGGGGCGGGATCCCTAACCTTAAGATCGATGGTACTCACTCTGCCCTCGCCGAAGTGCCATTGCATCGCAGAGGCGAAGGTCGAGATCAACGGGGCTTGGCATAATAGCTTTATTGACGGCCCACCTGGTGGAAACTACCTTTCCCAAGCAAAACGGCTGTAAGCACCCTTATGAACGCCTTCACGGTCGGCGCTTCCGCGCCCCGCGCAAACGACTCGCCCGCGCCTCTCATCACCATAGGTGTGCCCGTCTTCAACTCCGAGCGACTGCTCGAAGGGTGCCTCAAAAATCTTGCGGCGCAAACCTGCAGAGACTACCGCGTAATAATCCTGGACAACGCCTCGACCGACCGCACGGGCGTCATTGCACAAGCGTTTGCCGCGCACGACAAGCGTTTCGAGTATCAACGGCAACCTCGCAATGTCGGCGCGAAGCAAAATTTCGCGGACGTTCTTGAGATGGCATCTACGCCATACTTTATGTGGCGAGCGGACGACGATCTATCTGATGCGAACTTTCTCGAAGAGACCCTTCGCCTGCTGGAGCAATTCCCCAAAGCAGCGCTCGCCGTTGGGCGTGCGGCCTACGAAAAGAACGGAAGAACTCGTATAAGGCGGTTTCCGAGGCGCATGCCGAGCGAACCTAGTGCGGTTTACCGCTTGCGCATGCTGATGCGTTCGAGGGCCAGTTGGATCTACGCGCTGTTCCGCACGGCTGAACTGAAGGTCAGTCTAAAGAACGTGTATGCAAGCTTTCCCCACGTCAATGGCTTCGACCATCTCGTACTGCTCCCGTTTCTGCTCACGATGCGCGTTGTGGGGAGTGACAATACGACTTTCACGACGCGATTCTTCGAACGTGCGGGCGCTCAAGTATCCAAGGGATTTCTCGACCCCGCGCCGATGGTGCAGTTGCGATCCGACTTCATTCGTTATTGCCGGGCACAAGTTGGGGAGCTTCTAAGCACCCCGGCGGCGGCTTTCACCTATCCCTTTTTGTCTCTTTATGCCGAAAGAACGTACCAGCTGCCCAAAATCCTTGACGCGAAGACCCGCGTGCTGTTTGGGCAGACGCCAACTGGTCGTGCAAAGAGCTATGACTAATCGGCCCATGGACACAAAATCAATGAATGAACGACCGGATATGAGTTTGACGAATCTCCTGGTTGAGGTCGGACGAGACCCCACGGCACGGGACGCGATCGTCGCGGCACTGGCCAGCTGGGAAGACCGGCACCAAGAACAAAGAGACGGTGTCGACCTGCGTGAAACAGTGACGGGACCGCTTGTCGATGCTCTGTACCGTGCGGATGGGGTTGTCACGCGACGGCTAGCATCCGGTATACTGTTCACGCTCCCCTACCTCTCGAAGATCGCGCGCGAATTCGCGATGGGGGTCGAGCCGCTGGGCCACGTTTGGGAGCCGCAAACGTCGCGCCTTCTGGTCGCGCTTGCGGAACGCGCGAAAACGGTTGTTGTCGGCGGCGCATATGCGGGTGACCAAGCCGTTCTGATTGCATCCGTGATCGCCACGCGAGGCGGGAAGGTGCATTGCTTCGAACTAAACCCACCGCAGCTCTCGGCACTGCATCTCAACGCGAAGCAAAACGGACTTGGCAACGTGGTTGTCAATGCAATGGGCCTATGGGATCGCATCGGCCATATAGAGCTCGTTGGACACGATTCTCACGCCTTCCCGCGGGTTGTTGCCGCTGAAAGCACGAACTCCTTTCCTGTAACGACAATTGAGCACTATGCGGAGAAAGGGAAAATTTCAAACGTTGACCTGATCATGCTCGACATCGAAGGTGGCGAAGAACACGCATTGCGTGGTGCGATGCGCTTCCTTGAGCAGCCCTCGGAGGAAGCGCCCGACATTGTTTTTGAGATTCACAGCAGCTACGTTGACTGGAGCAACGGACTGCGCGAGACCTCGATCGTGCGTCTACTGACCGATCGCGGCTATGCCGTCTACGCCCTGCGCGACTTCCAGGCGAACGTGGCTATGCCGGCGAACGCCGAATTGGAGTTCGTCCGGTTGGACGCCGCAATCCTGGCCGGACCTGCGCACGGCTTCAACATGTTCGCCACGAAACGCGCCGGTGCTCTTTCCCAGCTAGGAGCCAAAACGCTCGACAATGTCAGTCCCAAGCTTCTGCGGCATCGCCTCTCTAACGTTCACCAGCCAGGCTAACGAACCACCATGGCTCGCGACAGTGCCACCATTCTTGGCGCGGGAGGCTTTATCGGCAGCGCACTCGTGACGCACATGCGCGGGGCTGGATTGCAAGTCAACGCACCCGTCAGAGCAGACATCGACAACTTCTCGGCGCTGAAAGGCCCGCTCGGGCACGTCGTTTACTGCATCGGCGTGACGTCGGATTTCCGGACGCGGCCTTACGACACGGTGAATGCACATGTCGGCGTGCTTTCGAGAGTGCTTGAAACGTGCGACTTCAACAGCTTGACCTACCTCTCCAGCACGCGGGTTTATGTTCACGCCCCCGCGGCCAACGAAGACACTCCCATCGTCGTAGACCCCCGCTTCGCCGAGGATCTCTTCAATCTCAGCAAACTTACTGGCGAAGCGCTTTGCTTGGCGAGCGGACGACCCTGCCGCATCGCACGCGTCTCCAATGTGTTTGGTGAAGACGATCCATCGGACAATTTCCTGACGTCCATTCTGCGCGAGGCCGCGGTAACGGGAAAGGTCACCATCGGTCTGTCACCAGAGTCGGCGAAGGACTATGTCGATCTTCGCGACGTCTCACGCTGGCTCGGCGCGATAGCGACCTCGGGCACGCAGCGCGTCTACAATGTCGCGAGTGGGCGGAACACGACCAACGCTGCCATCGCAAGCGCCCTGCGCGCGCTCGGTATCGATGTGCAATTCCAATCGTCCGGCCGCGAAATTTCGTTTCCGGCAATCGACGTCTCGCGCCTAAACGCAGAATTCGGAGCAGCGACGGGCGATGTCATCGCCCGTCTCCCCGAACTCCTAAACGTCCTCAAGCATCAAACATAATCACCGACCGCGCCAACTCCCCGCGCTTCAGTTCGTCGAAGGCTTCGTTTACTTGCTCGAGCTTGATCCGGCGCGCGATCATTTCGTCGAGCTTTAACTTGCCCGACATGTAGAAATCGACGAGCCGCGGCATGTCGACCGGAAACCGGTTCGAGCCCATGAGAGAACCTTGAATGCGCTTCTCGCCCAAGAAGTCCGCGCCGTGCAGTTCGATGTTCACGCCGACCGGGATCATGCCGATGATGTTTGCCGTGCCGCCGCGGCCCAGCATGCGGAACGCCTGTTCCGCGGTTTGCTTCAGGCCAATCGCCTCGAACGAGTGATGCACGCCGCCCGACGTCATTTCGATCACCTGCTTCACCGGATCGCCGTCCTTCGGGTTGACGACATCCGTCGCGCCGAAGTGCTTGGCCAGGTTCAGCTTCGACCCTTGCATATCGACCGCGATAATGCGCCCCGCGCCCGCAATCGCTGCGCCGTTGATGCAAGCGAGGCCCACACCGCCGCAACCGATCACGGCCACCGTCTCGCCCGGACGCACGTTCGACGTATGAATGACCGCACCGACACCGGTCATTACCGAGCACCCAATCAACGCTGCCCGGTCGAGCGGCATGTCCTTCCTGATCTTCACGCACGCGTGCTCGTGGATCAGCATCTGCTCGGCGAACGACGATAGGTTCAAAAACTGGTTCATCGGGTCTGCGTCTTTGGCAAGCCGTGGTGCATCGCCCTTCTGGCGCTTCGTCTCGGGGCTCACACAACGCGACATGTGCCCGGTCAAACAGTGCTCACAGTGGCCGCAAAAGGCGGAGAGGCACGTGATCACATGGTCGCCCACCTTCACCGTGCGGACCTCGCTGCCGACCTGCTCGACGACACCCGCACTCTCGTGACCCAACACCGCAGGAAGCGGATACGGATAAAGCCCGTCCACGAAGTGCAGGTCCGAGTGGCACACCCCCGCCGCCGACGTGCGGATCAAAACCTCATGCGGCCCCGGCTTGTTGATCTGAACGTTCTCGATGACGAGCGGCTTCTTCACTTCGCGCAAAACGGCGGCTTTCATGGGCCTTGGCTCCTGATTTGAAATGGCGTTCGGGCGGCAAACTACGCGAGCGGCACCGCCCTTGTCAGCCTCAATCACATCGTTGCGCGGCGCACGAATCCGGGCTCCGGCATGTCCGTTTCCTTGTGAATATCGATCTGTGTGACCTGCGCGGCTTCGGGCCCCTGAGTCGCCGCCTTGAGCATTTCTTCGACCTTGGGATCGGGCCCCGCGATCAGCACCTCGACGCTACCGTCCGAGCGGTTGCGCACCCACCCGTCGAGCCCGCGCGCCTTTGCCTCGGCGATTGCCCAATCCCGGTAGCCGACCCCCTGCACGGCCCCCTTGATCTTGAGCCGGAAAATCGTGATTTCGCTCATGTTTATTAGAACTTTCCTTACAGTTTCCAATGTGACCGGGGACACTTACTTAACCCGCGCGCGGCAGAATGTCCCCTCAAGCATTCTGGGGGCGCTGCAATGGCGCGGACGGCACAAGTTGAACAACTGGCGATGCATTCGGTTGCGCTAAACCTCGCACCGTTGCTGGCGCCGCATCGCAAGCAGGGACGTCTGTCCCTGCGCATCGAACGCATGCCGCAAGGCACGCGCCTCACACGCGGCACGCGCAACAACGACAACACCTGGTCGCTCGCCTCCGACGAGCTCGAAGATCTGGCCGTGCAGGTGCCTGCGACCGCGCAGAAGGAATTCAAGATCGGCGTGCGCGTCATCAGCCTCCTGAACGGCAGCACGCTGGTCACCGTCGACATTCCGGTCAGACCCGGCGACGAGGCCGCCGGCGCACCGATGGGCGCCAGCGTTGCGGTTGGGATGTCGCCCGCCGAAGCGGCCGAACTCGGCGTTCTTCGCCAAGAACTTTCGGCTGCGAAAGAAAAGCTTGCCGCCCGCGACACGGAGCTGGCTGATCGTTTGGCCGCTGCCGCAACCGACGCTTCGACCCAATTCGAGCAAACGCTCGCCAAAGCCGAGACCGCCTGGACCGAAGCCGAAAACGCGCGCCTGGCGTCGATCCAGCAGCAATGGCAGGAAAAGTTCGGCGAGGCGCTGGCCGAATTCGAGAACGCACAAACGCAGGCGCACGAGACGCAGGTTCGCGAGCTGCAAGAGAAGATCGACGCACTGCAAGCGGCCTTCGATCAAGGAAGCACGGCGCTGAGCCAAGCGAAGGCCGCCGACGCCGCTGCACGCGAACGCGGCAACAGCGCCGCGCAGGACGCTCTGACGAAGCTCGCAGCCATTGAGACGAAACTCACCGAACGCGAAGCCGAGCTCGCCCGCGCCGTCGCTGCGACCGGCGCTACCAAACGCGATGCCGAAGCTGCGCTCGCGAAAGCCGAACACGCGTGGCGCGACGGCGAGGCGGCTCGGTTGGCTGCCGCCGAAAACACCTGGCGCGAGACATCGGCCAAGGCGCTGGCCGACGCGCACGCCGGCGCGCAAGCCCTTCACGCGAAGGGCACGCAAAGCGAGCACGACCTGTTGAAGCAGTTGGCGGGGCTGAAAGCAGCCCTGACCGAGCGCGACGAGGCGCTGACCCGCGCGCAGGCGGCAGCCGACCAAACCCGTGCGGCAACCGCGCAGGATTCGGTAGCGCACCTCGCCGCCGCCGAGGCGAACTGGAAGGCAGCCGAAGCGGCACGCCTTTCCGCCGTCGAAGCCGAGTGGCGCACGAAGCTCGAGGACGCCGCCAGAATCGTACACGCCGAACCGCCGGTCGCCGCACCGCTTCCAGCGAACGAAACCGAATTGCAAGAGTTGCGCGACAAGTTCGCGGCGCTGCAAGCGAAACTGACGCTACGCGACGCAGCCTCCGCGCGCGCGGCCAAGCTTGCCGAAGAAGAACGCCGCCGCTGGCAGAAGGAAGCGCAAGACGTCATCGTCAAAGCCGCCCGCGAGCGCAGGTCAGACGAGAACGCACGCCTCGCCACGGCCCAGTCGGAGTGGAGCAAGCAGTCCGTGCGCGAACTCGCGCTCGTCACCGCACGCGCCGAAGCGGCCGAAGCCGCCCTCACGCAGCTGCGCATCCGCGCCACCGAGGAAGCGCCGGTACAGCGGGAGATCGCGTCGTTACGCTCAGCGCTGGCGATCCGCGAAGCCGAACTGGAGCACTATCGCGGCACGCTGCCGGGCGAAGAGACCGCACCTGTAACGGACGCCGCTGCTGAAACACCTGCGCAAAACCCGCGCACGAAGCGGATGTATCGCGACGCACTCATCGCCGCTTGCATCGGCATCGCCGCCGTCATCTTGTGGCCGGTCATCTCAAACATGACCGCAACGCCGCCCGCGCCGCCGCCAAAACCCACGGTCGAAACGGCCGCAGCTCCGGCGGTGGTTTTGCCGGTTGCGATCGCGACGAAGGACGCAAAGCTCCGCGCGACGCCATCGATCTATGGCAATATCGTCGGCAAGCTGCCGCGGGACACCAAGGTCGAAGCGATCGAAACCAAGGGCGAATGGACCCGCGTTCGCCGGACAGACTCGCCGGCGAAGGGCGAGCCGGCCGAGGGCTGGGCAAAGTCCTCGGTGCTGCAAGACGCACCTGTGGTGCCCGAGAAACCCGCCAAGCCCAAACCCAAGAAGAAAAAGCTCTAGGCGAACTCCAGGATCACCGCATCGACCGGCAGGCTGTCGCCAGGCTTGGCCGCTACGCGCTTGATCGTGCCGTCGCGTTCCGCGCGCAGCACGTTTTCCATCTTCATGGCCTCGACGACGGCAAGCGGCTCGCCGGCCTTCACCTCTTGTCCCACCTGCGCCGCGATCGAAACGACGAGCCCCGGCATCGGGCAGAGCAAGAACTTCGACGTATCCGGCGGCGGCTTCACCAGCATGTACTGAGCCAAAGCGGCGATACGCGGACGGCGCACGGTGATGCTGGCATGCGCGCCGCGATGCACCAGCCGGAACACGTCGCCGCGGCGCGACACCTGCATCGCGACTGCCTGTCCGGCCACCTCGCCTGAGAACGACGCCTCGCCGGGTTTCCATGAACTCTCGACCTCGATCATGCGCGAGGTTTTGCCATCGCCGAGCCTGACCGCGATCACGTCGCGTCCCTCCGTCATCGTCTTGACGGAAAGAACATCGGTCGTGTTCACCGTCACGGTCCAATCGCGCGGCACTTGGCTCACGCCGTTGACCTGCCCCGAGATCTTGCGGCGGCGCTCTTCTTCGCGCAGTTGCATGAACACCGCAGCAGAGGCCATGCGGTCTTTCAATTCCGGCGTCAGCTCTGCACCGTGGAAGCCGTCCTTGAACTCCTCCGCGATGAAGTTCGTCGAGAGCTTACCCGCGCGGAAACGGTCATGCGTCATCACGGCCTGCAGGAACGGAATGTTGTGCGCGATCCCTTCGATCGAGAAGTGATCGAGCGCGTCACCCATTAGATCGATGGCGCCCTCGCGGGTGTTCGCGTGCGTACAAAGCTTCGCAATCATAGGGTCGTAGAAGATCGAAATCTCCCCGCCCTCGAACACACCAGTATCGTTACGGATGGTCTTGCCCACGACGCTCGCTTCCGCGGGCGGGCGATAGCGAACCAAGCGGCCCGTTGACGGTAGAAAGTTGCGGTATGGGTCTTCCGCGTAGATGCGGCTCTCAATCGCCCAGCCTTTGAGCTTCACGTCGTCTTGCTTGATCGAGAGCTTCTCGCCCGCAGCCACCCGGATCATCTGCTCGACGAGATCGAGCCCCGTGACAAGCTCCGTCACCGGATGCTCCACCTGCAGCCGTGTGTTCATCTCAAGGAAGTAGAAATTGCGCTCTTTGTCGACAATGAACTCGACTGTCCCGGCACTCTCGTATTGTACCGCTTTGGCCAGCGCCACGGCCTGCGCTCCCATCGCCGCCCGCGTCTTCTCGTCGAGGAACGGCGACGGCGCCTCTTCGATCACCTTCTGATGCCGTCGTTGGATCGAGCACTCGCGCTCGCCCAGATGGATGACGTTCCCGTGCTTGTCGCCCAACACTTGGATTTCGATATGGCGCGGCTCGGTGATGTACTTCTCGATGAAGAGCCGGTCGTCGCCGAACGAGGCCTTGGCCTCATGCTGCGAGGACTGAATGGCTTGCGCGAGTTCGGCTTCCTTGAAGACGATACGCAACCCCTTGCCGCCGCCGCCGGCCGAGGCCTTCACCATCACCGGATAGCCGATCTCGCCCGCAATTCGCGCAGCTTCTTTCAGATCCTTGATCTCGCCGATGTAGCCCGGAACGCACGTCACCTTGGCCTTGGCGGCGAGTTTCTTCGACTCGATCTTGTCGCCCATCGCCGAAATCGCATGCGCATTCGGCCCGATGAACGCGACCTTCGCCTTGCTCAGCGCCTCTGCAAATGCCGTGCGCTCCGATAAAAACCCGTATCCCGGATGCACCGCCTCAGCCTTAGTATTCTTGCACGCCTCGACGATCTTCTCGATCGAAAGATAAGACTGCGCCGAAGCCGCGGGCCCGATCGCCACCGCCTCGTCCGCCATATCGACGTGCAGGGCCGCCGCGTCCGCCTCTGAGTAGACGGCAACGGTCTGAATGCCCATCCGCCGCGCGGTCTTGATCACGCGACAAGCAATTTCACCCCGATTGGCGATGAGAATTTTTTTGAACATCTTCTTTCTACTTCGCCCGAAGGCTCTTTTCGCGAATGCGGCGGAACTCGTTACCCTTGTACCAAGTCGGCCAGGCGTTCGAGTTGGCGATCGTGTTGCCCACTTCGTAGGCGACCTCCATCGTCTCCACCGGCCCGCGCAGGTCCCAGTTGTCGCTCCATTCGTCGGACGGCTGGTGATACCGCTTCGCACGATAGTCATTGCGCAGCGCCATGCCTGCCGCGACGCCACCTTCAACGAGGTTCGGCCCCTGCCCCGCGTACAGCATCGGGACGCCGACCTTGGCCAGGCTAATGTGGTCCGAGCGGTAGAACGACCCCTTCTCGGGCTCCGGATCGGGCGTCGCGACGCGGCCGCGCTTCTTCAACGACGCTGCCAGAATGTTCTCAATCTGCGATGCCCCCGAACCCACCACCGTCATATCGCGCGATGGACCCGCGGGCCCAACGCCGTCGAAGTTCAGGCCCGCTACAATCTTGTTGAGCGGCACGGGCGGATGCTCTGCCAGATAGGCCGAGCCCAGAAGCCCCTGCTCCTCGAGCGTCACGAATGCAAACATCACCGACCGCTTTGGTGGCGCGGCGGCAAACGCTTCTGCCATTTCAAGCAACGCTGCGGTCCCGCTCGCGTTGTCGACCGCGCCGTTGTGAACCTTGTCCGCACCGGGCACATCTTCCTTCACACCCAAATGATCCCAATGGGCGGTGTAGAGCACATGCTCGTCAGGTTTGGCCGTGCCCGGCACGACGCCGATGACGTTGCGTGTCTTCATCCGCGCGACCGCCGAGTGCGTCACCGCGTTGAGCTTCAACCCTTTCATCGGCACCGCGCGGAACCCGCGCTTGTTCGCGGCGAGACGAAGCTTCGCGTAGTCGAGCCCCGCGCGCGCGAACAGCGCCGTCGCAACTTCGGTCGTCACCCACGAATGAACCGTCGCGAGTTCCGCGTTGCCGTTAGCGTTGTCGAGATAGTATTTCGCGCCCGTGTTTGAGTTGCGCACAACTTGCCAACCATAGGCCGCAGGCTCCGTCTCGTGCACGATGATGACGGCGGCCGCCCCGCGGCGCGCCGCTTCTTCGAATTTGTAGGTCCAACGCCCGTAGTAGGTCATCGCCCGGCCCTTAAAGAGCCGCTTGTCGCGCGTGATGAAGCCGGGGTCGTTGATCAAGAGCACAATGGTCTTGCCCCTGACGTCTATACCTTTGAAGTCGTCCCAGCGCTCCTCCGGCGCCGTCACGCCGTAGCCGACAAAGACGAGTTCGGAATCCTTCACCGCCTGATCCGCCTTGTCGAAACGCGGCGTCCAGAACGCGACCTCGTCGCCGACCTTGAGCGCCTTGGCTCCATCCGGCCCCGCGACCTCAAACGACGACTTCGCGGGATCAAGCGTGATCGAGGCGGCAGGCACGTCCTGGAAGTACGAACCACCGGCGCCCGGCTTCAACCCGACGCGCTTCAAATCGTCCGCGATCCAATCAGCCGCCGCCTCGCCTTTCGCAGTGCCTGGCCCGCGTCCTTCAAAATGATCGTCAGCGAGCGTCTTCGTCCGCCAAGCGAAATCGGCAGCCGCGATCTTCGCCACCGTCGGCTGCGGCGCGGGACCGGCGCTTGGCGATTGCCCGCCAGCGCAACCTGCGAGCACCAACGCCACAGCTGCAAGCGAAATTGAACTCTTCATCGAAACGCCCCTCCCTGGGACCGCGGGCATCCCTGCCCGCTCTTTTGCATCGTCACAGCGGAATGTTGTCGTGTTTCTTCCACGGCATCTCCACGCGCTTGTTGCGCAGCGAGCGCAGGCCCCGTGCGATGCGCCGCCTGGTGCCGTGGGGCATGATCACCTCGTCCAGATACCCGCGTTGCGCGGCTACGAACGGGTTCAAGAACCGCTCCTCATACTCCTTCGTGCGCTCCGCGATCTTCACCGGATCGTTGATGTCGGCGCGGAAGATGATTTCGACGGCGCCCTTCGCCCCCATGACCGCGATCTGCGCCGTCGGCCAGGCGTAGTTGATGTCGGCGCGCATGTGCTTCGACGCCATGACGTCATAGGCCCCGCCGAACGCCTTGCGCGTGATGCAGGTGATCTTCGGCACCGTCGCCTCGGTGAACGCGAACAGCAGCTTCGCGCCGTGCTTGATCAGGCCGCCGTATTCCTGCGCCGTGCCAGGCAAGAACCCCGGCACGTCCACGAACGTCACCAGCGGGATGTTGAAGCAATCGCAGAAGCGCACGAAGCGCGCGGCTTTGCGGCTTGCGTCGCTATCGAGCACGCCGGCCAGCATCATCGGTTGGTTCGCGACAAAGCCGACCGTCGAACCCTCGATCCGCCCGAAGCCGGTGATGATGTTCTTCGCGAAATTTTCTTGGATCTCGAAGAAGTCGCCCTCGTCGGCGACCTTCAAGATCAGCTCCTTCATGTCGTAGGGCTTGTTCGGGTTCGCCGGGATCAACGTGTCCAGCGAAATGTCGTCCTTGTCCACGTCCTGAAACGACGGCCATGTCGGCGGAGGCTCGCGGTTCGACGATGGCAGGAAATCGATCAGCCGCCGCATCTGCATCAGGCAGTCGATGTCGTTATCGTAGGCACCGTCCGCGATCGACGACTTCGTGGTGTGAACCTTGGCGCCGCCTAGCTCCTCTGCCGACACGACTTCGTTCGTCACCGTCTTCACGACGTCCGGGCCTGTTACGAACATGTAGCTCGTGTCGCGAACCATGAAGATGAAGTCGGTCATGGCAGGCGAATAGACGTCGCCGCCGGCGCACGGCCCCATGATGACTGAAATCTGCGGCAGCACGCCGGACGACAACACGTTACGCGCAAAAACCTCGCCGTAGCCGGCCAGCGCGTCGACGCCTTCCTGGATGCGCGCTCCACCCGCGTCGAACACCCCGATCACCGGCGCCCCGTTGCGAAGCGCCATGTCCTGGATCTTCACGATCTTCTGCGCATGGGCGGCCGACAGTGAGCCGCCGAACACGGTGAAGTCTTTCACAAACAGATAGACGAGCCGCCCGTTGATCGTGCCCCAGCCGGTGACAACGCCGTCGCCGGGCACGCGCTGCTGGTCCATGCCGAAGTCGGTGGAGCGGTGCTCGACGAACGTGTCGAACTCCTCGAACGACCCC
This sequence comes from Micropepsaceae bacterium, assembly GCA_046153995.1. Lineage (GTDB taxonomy): Bacteria > Pseudomonadota > Alphaproteobacteria > Micropepsales > Micropepsaceae > SZUA-430. The sequence goes on along the minus strand of JBJXEH010000194.1, from coordinate 16,143 downwards.
TCGTCGAGGAGGATGTCGAGCCGTTCGCGCGCGGTCAGCTTGCCGCGGGCGTGCTGGGCCTCGATGCGCTTTTCGCCGCCGCCCATCTGGGCTGCCGCGCGGCGCCGTTCCAGCTCCTTGATAATCTCATGCATGCACGGCCCCTCGAGTCTTGGCGCAAATCTGCACAGTTTAGGGGGGTGTGCAACCGCACAAACCCTCCGCCAGCGCGCGACTTGCGCATAACTTGACGCTGCGGCAGCGGTCAGCCGAGCAGCTTCAGATAAGCCTCTGCCGCTTTGAGGTCCGCCAAGCGGTGCGCGCGCGCCCTCTCGGCTTCCGCATCGCGGCCCCAAAGCTCGGCCTGATAGGCGGTATCGACCTCGGCCACGGCGAGCGCGTCCTCAGCGCCGATCGCACCCGCCGCAAACGCCAACCCAAGCAAGGCCGAACCCGTGATCGTGATCCCGGCATGCAGCGCCACGAGGCGATGCGCATCATGCGCCTCTACCGCACGGCGAACGGCGGCCAACGCCGTGTCGCTCTGCTCGACATGCGTCACGCCCGTCGTGACCGCGAACTGCGCGCCAATCTTCTCCGCTGCCCATGCAAGCCAAGGGTCCCACGCCTCACGCTGACGGCGCACCAATTCCGCGGGCGCCTCCGCGCGATAGCAAAGCAGATCGCTGCCTGCGTACTTCGCAAGATCGTCGACGAGTGCGGCCCGGTTGGCGGCGACCCGATCAAGCGCCGTGTTCAACGCCTTTGTCAGCGGCATGGTCTCAGGCAGAAGCGTCTCACCCTGCCCCCGCCACTCCGCCGCAACCGCATCACCAAGGGCCGGTGTTGGCGCCACCATCACCGCCCCCGCCGGCGTCTTGATCGTGCGCCCGTCGAGCAGCACGGAAAAACCCGCCGGCTCCTCGCGCAAAGCGACGTCTTTGTAAAAACGTTTAGCGCCGGTCTTGAGCATCACTTCTTGCGCCGCTTCGCCTTCAATTCCGACCGCCGCAGATCCGACATCCCATCGTGGGCCCCAAGCTCGCGCCGCGGCGCGTCCTTCCATAGGAACTCGCCGATCTCCTTGTTGCGCTTGGGATGCAGCGGATAGACGCACTTCGAGCGGCTACGCGATGCCTCGCCCACGACGATCAAACCGACCGGCTTGTCCGTGTTGTTGATAAAGCAGTGCGCGATGCCGGTCTTGTCGGGAAACCCTGCGCCATCGCCCGGCTTCAAGCGGTGCAGATGCCCGTCGATCCACGCGTCCGGCTCGCCCTCCACGACATAGACGAACTCCTCCTCGTCGTATTCCGCGTGCGGCCAAGACGACCGCCGCCCCGGCGCCAGCAAATCGTAGCCCACACCGATCCGCGTCAGCCCCATCGCGACCGAGAGGTGCGCGAAATCGGCCATGTTCTCGTCGTCGCCCGGGTAGGGCTTGCCCGGCCGCAACACCTTCCGCCAATCGACGACGCAAGCGGGCTTTCGCGCAGCCCGCCAAGACTCCGGCGCGGCCCGCCCGCGAACGGCGTCGGGCAACCCATCATGCGGCCCTATTTTGCGCTTCGGCGCGTCGAGCCATAGGTTCCCGTTTTTCCGCGCAGCCTCCGCGACCTCGCGAGTCACCGGAAAGTTCATCGTCGAGTTATACCGCGACGTTTCACCGATCGTCAGCATACGGACGGGTTCGTCCGTGTTGTTGATTAGACAGTGTGCAAGGCCGTCTCGCCCCGGCCAGCCGACAGCGTCCCCGGCCTTCAGCCGGTAGAAGTAGCCGTCCGACCAAAGGTCGGGCGCGCCATCGAGGATGAAGACCATCTCCTCTTCGTCGCGCTCCGCATGCGGCGGGGCGGAGCGCCAGCCCGGCATGATCGTGTCGTGCCGAACGACGATTCGCTTCAGCTCGAACGGCGCCGAGAACGACGCGGGCCGCACCATCGGCTCCTTCGTGTGCCAATGGCGCATCGGCTCGGCGCTTTCGACCTCCGACCAATGACGAATGAACGGTGGGCGCTTCGGCATCGCTCACCTCCCGCGCCGGCCGCGGTCCTTGCCCCGTGGAGCGGGGCGGCGCGCCTCTTTACCCCGCGGATCGCGATGCTCGCGCTTGCGGTCGTTCGGGCGGTACTCCGCTACACCCGCGGGAGCTTGTTTATCGGGCTCGAAATTCTCGAAGGGGTCGCGCTTGTCGTTTTTGTCGAAGCCGAACATGTCCCACACCTTCGCCATATGCGGCGGCAGCGGCGCCGAAACTTCCAAATACGTGCCGTTCGGATGTCGAATGCGCAGAGCGCGCGCATGCAGCATCAGCTTCTTTGGTATCTCACCGTGCGCGCGCGCAGGCTCCTTCCCGTATTTGGGATCGCCCACGATCGGTGTGTCGATCGCAGCCATGTGCGCGCGCAGCTGGTGCGTGCGCCCGGTGAGCGGCATCAGCGCAACCCACGCCATTGTCGTCACGTGATCCAGCATGTCGAACAGCGTGACCGCGTTTTTCGCGTCGTCTTCTTCACCTTCCTCCGCGATCCGCACCCGCTCGTTGCCGTCGGCCGCTGCGCGCTTGATCAGCGCTCCGTCGATCTTGCCGCGCCGCGGTGTGGGCACGCCGGTCGTCAACGCCCAGTAAGTCTTGCGCGTGTCGCGGTGCCGGAACGACGATGCCAGCGAGGCTGCCGCGCGTGCGCTCAACGCCACGATCATCACGCCGGACGTGTCGCGGTCGAGCCGATGAACCAACCGCGGACGCTCCTCACCGTCTTCCACCAACCCCGGTAGCAAGCCGTCGATATGCCGCTCCGTCTTCGTACCGCCCTGAACCGCGATTCCCGCAGGCTTATTCAGCACGATGACGTCGCGGTCGCGATGCAGAACCAGGCCCTGAATAAACGCGCGATCCTTCGCCGGGAACGCCGGCTTGGGCTTCTCCATCAGCGGCGCGTCACCTTTCGGCAGCGGCGGCACGCGGATCGTTTCGCCGCCGGCAACCCGGTGATTGGCTTTCGCGCGAGCGCCATCCACGCGCACTTGACCCGTCCTGAGCAGCTTCTCAAGCCGCCCGTGCGTCAGCTGCGGAAAGTGGCGCTGGAACCAGCGGTCTAGCCGCAAGCCCTCTTCATCCGGCTTGATCTTGCGCTGAACGACGCCGCTCATGACGCGATACTCCGTACGATCGCTATCCCGAACAGTAACGCCGCGATCGAGCCGATGACCGACGCCGAGACGTAGAGCAGGACGCTCATCATGTAACCCCGGTCCATCAGCATCGCTGTGTCTAGTGCGAACGCCGAAAACGTCGTGAACCCGCCCAGCACGCCGACGGTCAAGAATGCCCGCGCTTCCGGCGACAGATTCACGACCGATGCGCCGGCTTCGGCAACGACGCCCATGACAAAGCAACCGACCACGTTCACAGCCAAGATTCCCCATGGAAAACCGGGGCTCACCCAATGGTCCACCTGGCTCGTCAAGGCGTAGCGGCCGACCGCGCCAAGCGCGCCGCCCAATGCAACTGCTAATACCGTTCCCATGGGCCGCGGTATCGCATGGGGTTCGCGCGCGCTCAAAGCGGTATCTCTTGGCGGGGCTGCGACCCATTCTTCAGGAACGCATCAACCAAGTAACCAAACCGCGGCGGGAAAATCGTCTCCGCCGTCGCGATCAACTCGTCGACCGTCCACCAGCGGTGTGCGCGCATCACTTCCTTCTCAAGCGCCGTCCAATTCGCAGACGACAACGCCGCCGCCGGACTGCGCACCACGAAGAACCGCTCCAGCGTCTTCGTCGGCACGCCGTTGAACGTCAGTTGATTGGACCCGAACCAAAGCTCCGGCCCAAACGTGCAGCCTTCGATCCCCGTCTCCTCCGCGACCTCGCGGCGGATCGCGTCATGCACGTCTTCGCCAGGCTCGATCTCGCCGCCCGGCGTCGCCCAGAAGCGCCGCGCGTCCTTGCCGATCATGCCGGCCTTCAAGTGAAACTCGAACAGCAGCACGCGATCTTGGGGATCGAGCATCACGGCGCGGGCTGTGTTGCGCTCCCTCATGACTTCCCCCTTAGTGCCGCCCAGCGGTCGAGCCGCGACTTGATCTCCTTCTCCAACCCGAACTCTGTGGGCGCGTAGTAAGCCTCGCGAGCCATGCCGTCCGGAAAGTAGTTCTGACCCGAAAACCCTTCCGGTGCGTCGGGGTCGTAGACGTAGCCTTTGCCGTAGCCCAAATACTTCATCAGCCGCGTCGGCGCATTCAGAATGTGCATCGGCGGGCTCAGCGAGCCCGTGCGCTTCGCGGCCTCCATTGCGGCGCCGTACGCCGTGTAGGCCGCGTTGGATTTCGGCGCGCACGCGAGAAAGATCACCGTCTGCGCAATCGCCAACTCTCCCTCTGGCGAGCCTAGGAAGTCGTAGGTGTCCTTCGCGGCGATCGACAGCGTCAATGCACGCGGATCAGCGAGCCCGATATCCTCAACCGCCATGCGCACGACGCGCCGCGCGATGTAGAGCGGGTCTTCGCCGCACGAGAGCATGCGCGCCAGCCAATAGAGCGCCGCGTCCGGGTCCGACCCGCGCACCGACTTATGTAGTGCGCTGATCAGGTTGTAATGCCCCTCGCGCCCCTTGTCGTAGATCGGCGCACGCTTCTGCACCGTGCGCGCAAGTTCGACGGTCGTTAGCGGCGCCGCCGGCTTCAGCGCCAAAACCTCTTCGACGAGGTTCAAAAGGAACCGTCCGTCGCCGTCCGCCATCGCCTTCAAAGCCGCACGGGCATCGCCATCCAGCGGCAGCTTTTCTTTGGCCAGTTCCTCCGCCCGTTGCAGCAGCAACTCCAGATCGTCCGTACTCAGACGATTGAGCACCAACACCTGCGCCCGCGACAGCACCGCCGCGTTCAGCTCGAAGCTCGGGTTCTCTGTCGTCGCCCCGACGAGGATAACCGTCCCGTCCTCCATCACCGGCAGGAACGAATCCTGCTGCGCGCGGTTGAAGCGGTGGATCTCGTCCACGAAGAGCAACGTGCCTTTGCCCTGCGTCCGCCTGGCGCGGGCCATGTCGAACACATTGCGCAGTTCCGCGACGCCCGAGAAGATCGCCGACAGCTGCTCGAAATGCAGCGCGAGGCCCTGGCTCAAGAGCCGCGCGATCGTCGTCTTGCCTGTCCCCGGCGGCCCCCAGAGGATGATCGACGACAACCGCTTCGCCGCCAGCATCCGCCCGATGGGACCCTCAAGACCCAGCAAATGATCCTGACCGATCACCTCGGCCAGCGTCTTCGGGCGCAGCCGGTCGGCGAGCGGGCGGGGCCCCGCGCCCTCCTCCAATCCGGCTGCCTCGAAGAGCGTTCCCATCCGTCCTCTCTAATTGCGCACCGTTAGCTGCAGCGTGCTGCCGCCGCGATCCACCGCGATGCTCCAAGCGCGCGCACCGCGACGCAGCGTATCCTGCAGCGACGAGACGTTCGTGATCTTCCGTCCATTCACGCCGATCACCACGTCGCCAGGCTCGAACCCGAAGCGCGCCGCGAGCGACCGCCCCTCGACGTCGGTTACCACAACACCGTCCCGACGCTCGATGTCGAACTCGCTCGCCAAGCTGGGCGACAGGTTTGCGACCTTTGCACCTTGCATCGGATTGTTGCCCTCGATGGCCGCACTCGCCCGCGCGTTCGCAGGCTCCGTCGCAAGACGCACAGACGCGGTGCGCATCTGCCCACCGCGCAAATAGGTCAACGTCGCCGTGTTGCCCACACCCTTCGTCGTGGTGCGAAAATTCAGACCCTGCTCGTCGTTGACCGCGAAATCATCGACCTTCGTGATGACGTCTTGGCGCTGCAGCCCAGCGGCCGCGGCCGGACTGCCCGGCGCGACGTCGCGCACCAGCACGCCGATCGGCCGGTCGAAACCCAAACTCTGCGCGATCCGCCCGTCCACGGGCTGAACGTCGAGCCCAAGCCACGGCCGCGCCACCTGCTTGGCCCCGCCGAGTGCCGTGTTCAGCACCACCTTGACCATGTTCGCCGGGATCGCGAAGCCGATGCCAATATTGCCGCCGCTCCGCGACAGGATCGCGCTGTTGACGCCGATCAGCTTGCCGTCGACGGTGACCAGCGCGCCGCCCGAGTTGCCGCGGTTGATCGCAGCGTCGGTTTGAATGAAGAACTGATAATCCGAGACGCCGGCCTGCGTACGCGCGAGGGCTGAGATGATGCCGCTCGTCACCGTCTGGCCCAACCCGAACGGATTTCCGATCGCGAGCACGATGTCGCCCACCTCGGCGTTGTCGCTGTCGTGGAACGCGATCGTGGGCAGCGCCTTGCCGCCGGTGTTCACGCGCAAGATCGCCAAGTCCGTACGCTCGTCCGCTAGCAGAACGGTCGCCTCGAACTCGCGCCTGTCGGCCAGCGCAACGACGATTTCGTCCGCACCCGCAACCACATGGTTGTTCGTCACGATCACCCCGTCCGAACGCACGATCACGCCGGAGCCAAGCGCGCTCTGCACCCGCTCTCGCCCACCGAACATGCGTCCGAAGAACGGATCGTCCGCGAACGGGTTCCTGACCTTGCGCTTCGTGTAGATGTTCACGACCGCGGGCGCCGAGCGCTTCACGACGGAGGCGAACGACAGCTGCAGCTGCGTGGCCGACGTGGGCACGACGCGCGTGGGCTGCGGCTGCGCGAACGCCGCCGATGCGGCCGCGACACTCAAAACGATGATCGAAAGCGACTTCATCTTCATGGTTTCAACTGACCCCAAATGCGCCCACCAGAGCGGCTTTGAAACGCGACCGGGCCAGCGATTGCAAGGCGGCCCGAACCGCCACAACTTCTAGCTGCCCCGAAAACACCAAAATCATATCCGTTAGATGCGTACGCTTGGCTCATCTGCGCGGTTTCATGCGTTCGGAATCCGTTCGGAATGCGTCTGCGACCCGTCTGTGACAATCGCGCAGATCGGCGGAAGTCCGTCAGCCGGCGGCGCGCAAAGCCACAACCGCCGGGCGAGCCGTGCCGGCATTTTCGAGAAGACTGAGAGCCAAAACGAGCGAACATGACGGTCCCACCAGAGCAAGCCCGCACCAACGCGGGCAACCTTCATAAGTGAGCCTTACCCAGTCGATTGCAACCCGCGCCGCTCCCAGAAATTGCCGCTAGCCGCAGACAACTTGCCGCGTCCAACCTGTCGCAGCGATTCGAGGAATCTACAAACGCATGCGCGTCGCCGAAACCGTCTTAGCCTCTTACCGCCTGCTCTTCGCGAACGCCGGTGCGCTTCTGCAAGTCGCCGTTGCCTGGGCGATTATCGCGGCGCTACCCGGCGCGGCTGGAAACCTCGCGTTCGGCGTCACCCCGCCGGACGACGCAAGCGCAGGCTTGGTGTACCTCGCGCCTAGCTTGTTGACCGTCATCATCGGCACGGCCGGGTCCATCTGCCTTGCAGTCGTTTGGCATCGCTATGTCATTTTGGGTGAACCGGTTTGGCGGTTTTTCCCGACAACGACCGACGTCATCGGACCGTTCCTGGTCCGCGTGATCGCCGCCATGGTGCCCGCGGCAATCTGGGCGATCTTCGTCATGTGGATGTTCTGGGAGAGTGAACACCCGCTTCAGAACGCAGTGATGTTCTTCGGGGCATCATTCTTCTTGGCGCTTTGCGCCCGCTTGCTCTTGATACTTCCGGCAACCGCAGCTGGCAACCCATCGACCACGTTCCAAGCATCATGGCGTGCGACCAGGCACCAAGGCGCCGCCCTTGTTGTCGGACTACTAGCCTGCGACCTACCGTTCACCGCAATCAGCGCTGCACTCGACTACGCCACGTTCGACTATGAGATCAATTCCCTCGGATCCATCGCCGCGATCGCCGTCGTCCAAGTCATCGACCTGGCCCGCGTGGCAACGTGGACCGCTTTTATGTCTTACGCGTACCTGGAATTCGTGCGCCCGGCGCAAGTGCAGGCGGAGCAGTTCAGTTAACGCGACGCAATTTCCACGACCGTTGCAACAAAGCTGGACCCGTCCGCGTATCATCCGGTTCGCTTCTGCGATGTCAGGAAGGATCGGCCGTGACGGATATCGAGCGCTTCGAACTCGGCAGCAACATCGGCGCCGCATACGGGCTGGTCGGCAGGAACCTAGGTACACTCGCCATCTTGTTTGCAGCCTGGGGCATCGTCGCGGTCGTGGCCGGTCTAGCAGGCGCGGTCGGAACTCGTCTCCTGATCAGCGGCATACCCGAACTCGCGGCTGGGGCCGCAGATATGAGCGACGAAGCAGTGCTGCTCATTGGATTGGTTCCATTCTTTGTTGTTTTCATGATTGGTCTGTCGGCAGTGATCATCGCGTGGCACCGGCGTATCATCACAGGCACGGGTTCCCGAAACCCGTTTTCGGTCGGGCCCGATCCCATCTTCCGCTACATCGCCGGCGTTGTCGTGGTCTTCGGCATTTCATTCGCACCGATCGTGCTCACAATCGCAGGTGCCCTCGCATTCGCGTCCAAACCCGGCGGCAGCGGAAGCGCTGCGGCCTTCGGCTTCGCTATATTCGCACTTGTGATCGCCTGCACACTCGCAACCCTACGCTTTTCATTGCTCTTTCCGGCGATCGCGGTCGGCGACCGAACCATGACCCTTTCCCGTTCGTGGCAGCTGACCAAGTACAGCACCTGGCGTCTGTTCTGGGGCTCGTTCGTATGCGCGCTACCATTCTCGATCGCCGGAAACATCATCGAGAAGGTTCTTGGGGTCCAAGGCCTCGCCGAAACCGTTCCAGGCATCGCGCTCGCAATCCTTGGCACCGCGATCGAGCTGCTCGCCTACGCGAACGTCGCCGCGTTTATTTCGCTAGCCTACGTCCAACTAACGGGAATTGACGGCGCCATCGACCGGCCGCCCGCGTCTCACTTCAGCTGAGCGGCGACCGGCACGGCGGCTGAAAAAGCCGCCTTTCGTATGCCATTTACCGCGCCCTACCCGGCCCGAATCTCGCGCTTGAATGCAACTTGAGGGCCCTTAGCCACCAATCCGTAACCTTGAACGCAACTCCGGCTGGGGCTGCGTCCGCGTTACGGCTAATCTTTGGCCGTGAGCGATCACGACCACCCTCAGCGCACCACACCGTTCCCGTTCCTCGTCGCCATCGCCCGGGCGCACGACATGATGTTTGTGGACACGCCCAAGCTACTCGCCACGGCACTGCCTTGGGCGGTGCTGCTTACAGGCGCCTTGGTGATTATCGCAGCTTTCGCACCTGACACCGTGCAAAGCACCGGCGATCTACAGCGAGTGGTAATCCTCGGGCTCATCCAGCCGGTCTGCATTGCCGCCGCGACCGCCGGCATCACCCTTCAATGGCAGCGACTGATCCTGTCGTACAAGGCCCCGATCAGCATCGGCACCTTCCTCCGTTTCACCGCACGCACGATGGCGTTCGTTTTCATTGTCGGTGGGCTCTACCGTTTCATAGTACCCGCCGCCAACGTCTTGATCCCCGGCGAACGCACGGGCGTGATCGCTCTTTACGCCAGCATCGCACTGTCCGCGCTCCTCAGCGCGCGCCTCGCGCCGGCGCTCGCTGCAGCCGCAATCGGCGAGCGGAAGTTAAGCTTTCGCGCATCCTGGAAACTCACCCGCCACTGCAACCTTCGCCTAATCACCGCCGCCGTCTTCACAGTGGCACCAATCCAGTTGTTCTTGATAATTTTCGCCAAGGCGACTGGCAACTTTCCGCCGCCGGGCTTTCCCGTCAGCCATCCGGCGCACGTTCAAATCATGTTGGCGATTGCCTGGATCATGTCATTCTTGAGTTTCGCGACCTTCTCCGCCCTAACGTACCGGTACTTCGTGCTCCAGCGCACCGACCTCTCCGGCGTATCGTCGCAAGCAATGCGCGAAACGTTTCGCTGACTGGCGTTTACGTAATCCAAACCCCGCCCGCATTGGAGCGATATCCCAGCGCCTTATAAGCCGCGTCGACCAGGCTCTGGCCGCGGTCGTTGAGCAACAGCCCGAGCCCCATCTGGTTCATCGTGTAGCCGAAGCTCATGTGCGTTTCCGGGCACGCGAACCCGATTGAGCCGCCCGCGCCGACGTGGCCGAACGCGCCATCCGACAGCAAACAACTCGCGCTGTCGGTCCCGGGCAGCCAGCGATTGTCCATCGACTTCATGTACCCCAGCGCAAAGCGCGTCGGGATCATCAGCGTACCGTCATAATGCGTGCCCATCGCGATGCGGCTCATGCGCGCGATCGTATCGCGGCCAACGAGCCGCTTGCCGTTCGCGGTACCGCCATTCGCAAGCGGCGCGTAAATGCCAGCCAGCCCGCGGGCGTTCGTGATGCCGTTGGCCGCACCAATCTCCGCCGCGCGGCCCTCGCGCGAATTCGGGGTGAACGCCAGAAAATCGCGCATGAAGAAATGCGACGGCGAAGTCATGTCGCTCATCGCCTTCAGGAAGAAGCGCGATTGCATCACCTCAGCCGTTGGCATCGCCGGGAGCATCGGCGCGACGCGATGTTCCTGGGCCTCAGGCAGGCCGATCCAGAAATCGAGACCCAGCGGCTTTGCCACCTCGTCCTGGAAGTACACGCCCATCCGTTTCTTCGCGGCGCGATGCACGATCTCGCCCACCGTCCACGACATGGTGATCCCGTGATAGCCGTTGCGCGTGCCGGGCTCCCAAAACGGCGCCTCCTTCGCGATCGTGTCGACCATGTAGTCCCAATCGTAGAACCCGCCCGGCTTCGGTGCGGTGCGGACGTGCGGCACCCCAACTGAATGATCGAGCGCCATTGCGACGCGCGCGTTCTCCTTCCCGTTCTGCCCGAACTCCGGCCAGTAGTCGGTGATCAGCGCATCGAGGTTGAGCTGCCCGCGATCGGCGAGCATATGCGCGGTCAGCGCCATCGCCCCCTTGGTCGACGAGAACACGCAAGAGATCGTGTCCCGGTCCCAAGCCGCTCCGCCTGGCTCGCGCTTCCCACCCCAAAGATCGACAACGGTCTTGCCTTCGATGGTGATGGCGCAACTGGCGCCAACTTCCCCGCGACTCTCAAAGTTCGTGACGAACGCATCGAGGACCCCTGAAAATTTGGAGTCGCATGTGCCTTGGACGGCGCCAGCTTTCGTGGTGAGTGAGATCGTCATAGTTACCTCTCTGTTGCTCCCACGCTAAGCGACAGCCCTTCCACCTGACAATGCCCAAGCCCTGCGCGTATTGACCTTCCGGTAGCGGCAAGTGCCACCCCGTGCTAGATTCTGCCCATGAGCACAACGTTGACCATCTCCGACGAATTGGCAGCCGCTTTGGAGGCCAAACGAAAGCAAGCCGGCATGCCGACCATCGACGCTGCGGCTGAGGCATTGCTCGAGGACGCAATCGCGTCCGATCTTTCGGACGCCGCAGATTTCGGCTTGTCGCAAGAGGCTTTGCGCGCGCTTATTTTGGAAGGGGAGGCCAGCGGCCCAACCGTGCCATGGGACGCGAAAGCCGCGCGCGATGAAGTGCGCCGCCGCTTCGCCGCTCGTCAGGATAGGTAAGAAGCCTCGTGCGCGTTGTCCGGCGCCCCCAATTTCTCGACGATCTCTACGACGCCTACGCTTGGATCAACCCGGACAGTGAACGGGCCGCCGAACGGTTGATCGAGCGCGTGGAGGCAATGATCGAGCGCTTAGGGCAATACCCAATGATCGGCGCGCCGCGTGAACCACTGGCGCCCGGACTACGCTCGATCCGCGTCAGACCGTTTCGGCATTTGATATTCTATCGCATTGGCGACGACGAGATCGTGCTTATCCGTCTGCTGCACAGCGCGCGGGCGCTAGAGCAGGAGCGTTTCGAAGGTTGATCGCCTTTGTGAGAATTGGTCGGAGCGACAGGATTTGAACCTGCGACCCCCAGTCCCCCAGACTGATGCGCTACCAGGCTGCGCTACGCTCCGACACTGAGACCACGAACCCGCGAGCAAATGGGGGCGGGTTCGATTGGGGCGGGCACTATAGCCGCGCGGGCGCGCGATGCAATCACGGCGGACTGCGTCGAAACGGCGGAAAGAAAGGTTCACCACAAAGCCACGAAGATCACCAAGCGGCTTCGTGTTTTTCGTGGCTTTGTGGTGAAATCCTCTTATCTCACCCGTGGACGTCGCCCTGGGTGGCCGGGTCAAGCCCGGCCATGACGAGTTTTTTTGAGTTTGCTGGCTTGCCCGCGCCTACTGCGCCGCCGCCACTTTCGCGGCTCGCTTCGGTCCGCGTTGCAGAAGATCGCGCAGGTTCAACAGGTCGTCGAGCACGGTCTCAAGCCGCTCGCGCTGTTCGGCGACGGTTTTGTCGCTGGGGTTGTCACCCGCCATGTTGACGTGTTCCACCGACGGCGCGCGCCCGAACAACGGTGCCGGCATCGGCGCCACGTCCTCAGGCATGAAATCGCGCTTTGCGGTCGCTGCTTTCGCGCCGATGCGGCCGATCTCGGCCACGTGTTTTCCGCCTTGTTCGCGCAACACCTTTTGTACGCCTTTGATCGTGAGGCCTTCGCCGTAAAGCAGCGCGCGAATGCCTTTCAGCAAATCGATGTCGTCCGGGCGGTAATAGCGCCGACCGCCGGCGCGCTTGAGCGGTTTCACCTGCCCGAACTTCGCTTCCCAAAAACGCAGCACGTGCTGCGGCACGTCGAGCGTACCGGACACTTCCGAAATCGTGCGAAAGGCGTCGGGTGCTTTTTCGATGCGGTTCACGTCTGTCATTTCTTCTCACCCTGAGCGGCGCCGTTTACGGGGACGCCATGCCCTTCGTTGATCATCGCCTTCAACACGTGGCTCGCCCGGAACACGAGCACACGACGCGGACTAATCGGAACTTCTTCGCCCGTTTTGGGGTTTCGTCCGATTCGCCCGCCCTTCGAGCGTACCGCAAACGTCCCAAACGACGAGAGCTTCACCACCTCGCCGCGGATCAAACGCTGAGACACTTCCTCAAGCACGCGATCGACGAGTTCCGACGATTCATTCCGCGAGAGGCCGACTTGCGCATAGACCGCCTCGGCCAAATGCTGCCGGGTCAACGTCTCGCTCATGCCGCCTCATTGGTTTTATTGGAATCGCTTCCGCGCGATTCGACACACAAACCGTAGGCGCGCTCGAAAATGCCGTCAATATCAGTGGGATAAAAGGCGAGGCTATCAGATTGCTACCAGCGGATGAGTGAAGAGCCCCAGGTAAAACCTCCACCCATCGCTTCCAGCACCAGAAGTTGATCGCGCTTGATGCGGCCATCGTTAACCGCTGTCGCGAGCGCGAGCGGCACTGACGCAGCGGATGTATTCGCGTGGATTGCAACCGTAGAGATTACGCGCGAGGGATGCACGCCGACCTTGCGGGCCGTTGCGTCTAGAATTCTTTGGTTTGCTTGGTGTGGCACAAACCAATCGACATCTACAGCTTCAACGCCGTTCGAGCGTATCGCAAGCTCGATCGCTTCGGAGAGGTTCGTGACCGCGTGGCGAAAGACCTCGCGGCCCTCCATGCGCAGGAAGCCTGTCGTCTTCGTCTTCGACGGCCCGCCATCGACATAGAGCAAATCGTGCTGCCGCCCGTCGGAGAAAAGATGTGTGGACAGCACGCCGCGATCTTTGACCGTGCCCTCGCCCTTCGCCGCCGAAAGCACGATTGCGCCCGCGCCGTCGCCGAACAGCACCGCTGTCGTGCGATCGTTCCAGTCGATGATGCGCGAAAACGTCTCAGCGCCGATCACAAGGCAATTCTTCACCTGCCCCGCCTTGATGAAATTGTCGGCAACGGCAAGCGCGTAGATGAAGCCGGAGCACACTGCCTGCACGTCGAATGCGGCTCCGCGCGTGATGCCGAGCCGCGCCTGCACTGTCGTCGCGGTCGCCGGGAACGTCTCGTCGGGGGTTGCTGTGGCGAGCACGATCATGTCGATGGCGCTCGCATTCAAGCTCGCTGCCCGCAACGCGTCTTGTGATGCCGCAATGGCGAGGTCGGAGGTAAACTCACCCTCCGCCGCGATGCGGCGCTCGCGAATGCCGGTGCGCTCGCGGATCCACTCGTCGCTGGTGTCCAGTTTCTTCGCGAGATCGGCGTTGCTCAGCACCTGCTTCGGCAGATAGGCGCCAACGCCCGTGACTTGCGAGCGGATCACGCTCATCACTGCGCCGCCGCGGCGGTCACCCCGCCGAGTGCCGCAATCGACGGCGGCAGATGCGCCATCGAATCCGCTATGCGCGCGACGAAGTCGCTCTCGCCCATCTCGATCGCAAGGTCGAGCGCGGTCGCAAAGCCGACGCCGTCAGTGCCGCCATGGCTTTTCACCACGACGCCATTCAGCCCCAAGAACACGCCGCCGTTCACCGCGCGCGGGTCCATCTTTTGGCGTAACACGTTGAACCCCGGCTTCGACAGCAAATAGCCGACGCGCGACAGGAACGACCGCGCCATGGCGGAGCGGATGTAATGCTGGATCAACCGCGCCGTACCTTCGGCGGCTTTGAGCGCGATGTTGCCGGCAAAGCCGGACGTCACGACGACGTCGACCGTGCCTGCGCTGATGTCGTCGCCTTCCACAAACCCGTGGAAGCGCATCGGCAAGCCCGACGCCCGCAGCGCCGCCGCCGCATCGCGCACCGCGTCGTTACCCTTAATCTCTTCTGCGCCGATGTTGAGGAGCCCGATGTTCGGCCGCTCGAGCGCCAGCACCACGCGCGCGTAAGCCTCACCCATGATCGCAAAGTCGGTGAGCTGCCGCGCGTCGGTATCGACGTTCGCGCCGACGTCCAGCACGACCGACTGCCCGCGGATCGTCGGCCATAGCGCGGCGAGCGCCGGGCGCGACAGTCCCGGCACCGTCTTTAGCTGCACCTTCGCCATCGCCATCAGTGCGCCGGTGTTGCCGGCACTGACTGCGACGTGGGCCTCTTTCGAACGAACGGAGTCTACCGCACGCCACATCGACGTGGCGCGGCCCCGGCGCAGCGCCTGAACCGGCTTGTCGTCCATCGCGACGACGTCATCGCAATGCATAACCTGAACCGCATGTTTGAGGGCTGCTTTGCCAAGCAGCACAGGCTGCAGCCGCGCGTGATCGCCGTGCAGTAGAAACTTGACCTTCGGGTGGCGCACATGCGCGATGGCGAGGCCGTCGATCACCGCCTGGGGAGCATTGTCGCCCCCCATGCCATCGACCGAAACGACGATTTCGCTATTCACGCCAGCGCAGTCCCTGAAAGCGGCCGGTGACCCCGAATCCGCCAACTATGCGCCTGGAGCCTGCGCAATGGCTAGGGCCGCCGCGACGGCGACTTTTCGACTTCGCGTTTGTCGTAGTGGCCGCACTTATGGCAAACGTGATGGGGACGCCTCAGCTCGCCACAATTGCTGCACTCGTTGCTGGACGGACGCCCGAGCGCGTGGTGCGAACGGCGCATGTTGCGCCGCGACGGGCTGACTTTTCTTTTAGGGACAGCCATGGGCCACCGCTCCTGATCATTCGTCGGCCTTTTGGGCCGAAAGCAAGGCGCGGATACAATAGGAAACCCCTTTAGAGTTCAACCCCTGGAAATCCGCGCTTTTGAGCCGCAGGCACGACGGATTTGCGCAGGTTTGCGCGCTTCTGTCAGATGCGGTTCGGCGACTCGAACAGGAGCGAAGCCCATGCGCCACATTATGCTGCTTCTGGTGGCCCTGGGCCTTGCCGCGTGCGCTCCAGCCGAAAGCGGCCCAACGGCGACGCCATCGAATGCCACGGTCATCCCGAAGGACGAGCAAAGTTGCCGCGTGGCCGGCGGCACCTGGCGTCCCGTCTGCATGATGGGAACGTTGGCTTGCGTCATCAAATACAACGATGCCGGCAAAACCTGCCGCGACGGAGACGAATGCCAAGGGAGGCAATGCCGCTACGAAGGCAAAGAGAGGCCGGACGGGGAAGGCCGCGAAGCAACCGGAAAGTGCCTCGCCTACAGCGATCCGTGCGGCTGCTTCACCCTCGTCGAAGACGGCAAGATCATGGGCACGCTCTGCGCTGATTAGAGCTTCTTCGGTTTCAGCTTCGCCAGAACCGCGAACGGATTGGGGCGCTGTTCGCCCTCGACTTCGCCGGCAAACGCAACACCAGGCTTGCGCGGATAGGGGTCGAGGTTCAGCGCCAACTCCTCGATCAA
>JBJXEH010000193.1:0-3817 GCA_046153995.1 Micropepsaceae bacterium | reverse complement strand
TTCATCGGATTGGTCCTTTTTCTCAACTCTAGTGTTTCGTTTGTGCCGACCGCATGTGGGCATCCCACAGGTCGGGGCGGCGGGATTTCGTGAGGTCGAGCGACTGCTGGCGGCGCCACTCGGCGATCTTTTTGTGGTGGCCGCCGGTCAGGACCGCTGGGATGTCGCGGCCTTCCCAGGTTTGGGGGCGCGTGTAGTGCGGGTATTCGAGCAGGCCGTTTTCGAAGCTTTCTTCCTCAAGCGACGCGTCGGCGCCCACGACGCCGGGGAGCAGGCGCACGACGGCGTCGATGAGCGTCATCGCGGCGAGTTCGCCGCCTGAGAGCACGTAGTCGCCGATCGAAACTTCTTCGAGCGCGCGGGCGTCGATGACCCGTTGGTCAACGCCTTCGAAGCGACCGCAGATGAGGATGACGCCGGGGCCTTGCGCCAGTTCGCGGGCGCGGGCTTGGGTCAGCGGGCGCCCACGCGGCGAGAGCAGGATCAGCGGGCGGCCGTCGCGCGCGACGCTGTCGATGGCAGCCGCCAAGATGTCCGCGCGCATTACCATGCCAGGACCGCCGCCGGCCGGCGTGTCATCGACCGAGCCGTAGCGCGTGGTCGCGAACTTGCGGATGTCGAGCGTTTCCAGCGACCAGCGTTTTTCAGCGAGCGCCTTGCCGGAGAGCGACAGGCCGAGTGGCCCTGGGAACATTTCCGGCTGGACGGTCAGGACGGTTGCGGCCCAGGTCATGGTGCGGCCCCCTGATCGTCGGCGGTGAGCACGGCGAGGCCAGTTTCGGAGAGGACGATCTTGCCCGCTTCGATGTCGACTTTCGGGACCATGCTGCCCGCGAACGGCACAAAGGCCCTTGCACCGGTTGTGCGCTTGATCTCAAGCAACTCGCCTGCGCCGAAGTTTTGGAAGCCGAGCGCTTCGCCGACCTTGTCGCCGCCTTCGTCGAAGACGGCGAGGCCAATGAGGTCAGCCTCGTAGTATTCGCCATCGTCCGTTTCCGGCAGATCGTCGCGGTCGACCTTGAGTTCGAGGCCTTTGAGCGCTTCCGCCAACGTGCGGTCGGCAACGCCTTTGATACCCGCAATCACCAAGTCACCCTGCAAGCGCACGTTCGTGAGGCGGAATAGGCGGCCGTCGCCCGCCGCCACCGGTCCATAGGACGCGATGTCGAGCGGGTCGGTGGTGAAGCTTTTGATCTTCACCTCGCCCTTCAATCCGTGCGGGCCGACGATGCGGCCTAAGAGGATTTGTTTATCCGCCATATGCTTTGCTTAAAAGGCGCGGGGCTTAAGCCGCGGCTTCTTCACCCTTCTTTTCGGCAGCGAGACGTTCTTGTGCCTTCTTGCGCGGCGCCGACTTTGACGGGTCGTTGAACTCAGTCCGCTTCTTCGCGAGGCCGACGTCGGCCAGGAAGCGTTCGATGCGGTCCGACGGCTGCGCGCCTTGGCTCAGCCAGTATTTTGCCCGGTCGAGGTCGAGCTTGATGCGGTCCGCGTGGCCCTTCGCGAGCAGCGGGTTGTAGTGGCCGATGCGCTCGATGAAGCGGCCGTCGCGAGGGCAGCGCGCGTCGGCGATGACGATCTTGTAGAACGGGCGCTTCTTCGTGCCGCCGCGGGACATTCTGATTTTCAGCATTCTAAGTTCCTTCTTCTCAATCGAAATCCAAATCAATCAACGCTTTCCGCCGAAGCCCGGCGGTAACTTGAAGCCCGGGGGCAATTGCATCCCGCCGCCGCCCAAACCGGGCAACGCAGCACCTGAGGGCATCTTCGGCTGGGCGCCGCCGAACAGCGCGCTCATCAAGCCTTTGCCCTTGCCCATCTTCTTCATTACGTCCGCCATCGTGCGGTGCATCTTCATGAGCTTGTTCACTTCGGAGACGTCGACGCCCGAGCCCTTGGCGATGCGCTTGCGGCGCGAGCCGTTCAGCACGTCGGGGTTCGAGCGTTCTTCCTTCGTCATCGAGGTTATGATCGCCTCTTGGCGCTTCAGCATCTTGTCGTCCATGCCGGAAGCGGCCATTTGATCTTTGGCTTTCGCGATGCCGGGCAGCATGCCCATGATGCCTTGCATGCCGCCCATGCGGCGCATTTGGCGGAGCTGCTCGGCGAGGTCGTCGAGATCGAACTGACCCTTCGCCATTTTCTTGGCAAGCGCTTCCGCCTTTTCGTGGTCGACGGTTTCGGCGGCTTTTTCGACGAGGCTGACGACGTCGCCTTGGCCCAAGATGCGGCCCGCGATACGGCGGGGATGGAAGTCTTCGAGGGCGTCGATCTTTTCGCCGGTACCGAGAAGCTTGATCGGCGCGCCGGTGATCGCGCGCATGGACAGCGCCGCGCCGCCGCGGCCGTCGCCGTCGATGCGGGTGAGGACGATGCCGGAGATGCCAATGCGTTCTTTGAACGTCTTGGCGACATTGATCGCGTCTTGGCCGGAGAGGCTGTCGGCGACGAGCAGCGTTTCGACGGGCCCGGACAGATCGCGGATCTCAGCGATCTCGGCCATCAGCGCTTCGTCGATGTGCAGGCGGCCCGCTGTGTCGAGCATCAAGACGTCATAGCCGGATAGCTTTGCCGCTTGCAGGGCGCGGCGCGCGATGTCGGCGGGGGATTGACCCGCCATGATCGGCAACGTGGCGACGCCCGTCTGTTCGCCCAGGATTTTCAGCTGTTCCTGCGCGGCGGGTCTGCGCGTGTCGAGCGAGGCGAGCAGCACCTTTTTCTTGTCGCGGTTCGTGAGGCGGAGCGCGATCTTGGCCGTCGTCGTCGTTTTGCCCGAACCTTGCAGTCCGATCATCATGATGACGGCGGGCGGGGTCGCGTCGAGAGAGAGGCTGGAACTTTCTTCGCCCAGCGTTTCGACGAGGACATCGTGGACGATCTTGACGATCTGCTGACCGGGCGTGACGGAGCGCAGAACGTCGGAGCCGATGGCCTTCTCGCGCACCTTCGCGAGGAAGTCTTTGATGACCGGCAGCGAGACGTCGGCTTCGATGAGCGCCAGACGCACTTCGCGCAGCGCGGCATCGACGTCGCCCTCGGTCAGCGCGCCGCGCCCCCGAAGGCCGTCGAACACCGACGATAAGCGATTGGTCAGAGCGTCAAACATCTACGTCCTTCGCGGGCCACGCGTTTTGCCAAATGCCTATCGCGCCCGCGGGCGCAACGCGCTGGCGGACGTTGACCTTGGGGAGCGGCCCCAAGGCGGATCGGCATTCAGCGATCCTTGGAAATCGGCGCGGAACCTAGGGTTTCCCACAAGGGGAGTCAATGCGTGTGGATGCGGCCTTGTTTCACGCCAAGACGCTAAGGACCGCGGCCTATTCCATCAGTTGCTGGCGGAAGTAGGTGAAAGTCAGTGCCAGTTGTTCGGCCCGGGTGCCGGCTGTGTCGGGGGTTTCGAAGTAGAGGGTTGGGTGGCCCGCGGCGTCCAGCTTCGCGGCCATCTTGCGGGCGTGACCGGGGTGGACGCGCTCGTCGCGCGTCGCGGTCAAGAAGAATGCGCGCGGATAAGTTACGCCAGCGCGGACGTTTTGGTACGGCGACCAGCGGGTGATGATCGCGCGCTGCCTGGGGTCGTCCGGGTTGCCGTATTCGGCGATCAGGTTTGCGTCGTCGGTGGAGAGGCTTTTGTAGCGCAGCATGTCCGTGAGCGGCAGCTGTGCGGAAACGGCGTTGAAGAGGTTCGGGTTCTGCACGAAGGCGCCGGTCGCGAGCAGGCCGCCTTGCGACGAGCCGATGACGCCGAGGCGGCGCGGCGAGGTGAAGCCTCTGGCGATCATGTCTTTCGCAACGGCGGCGAGGTCGTCGAAGTTGCGCT
>JBJXEH010000192.1:0-5735 GCA_046153995.1 Micropepsaceae bacterium | reverse complement strand
CCTGGCGACTTACGATTGCGCAGGCGGGGGCGGCGTGCCCCGGTCGTGAAGGTCGAAAATCGCGAGGCAGAGTTCCGCCAAGACGCGCAGAGCAAACACGCCGATGACGACCCATACGACCGCCGCGCCCATGTCCCATAGGCCCGTGAAGAAGCCGTCCGTGAACAGTTTGCCGAATCCGCTCAAGAAATAGATGATCCCAAGAATCGGGAGAGCGAACAGGCCGATCCAGTAGATCGGCTTGATGATGCCGGGCACGATTTTCTTGTCGAAACTGAAAAGATCGCCGAATTCCATTGCTAACCTCGCGTTGCCGCTTACTGCCGGTTGGGGACTTCCGTGTACCCCCACCTATGCCCTCTAAAGCGTTTTCGGGTCGTAAACGCAATGCGGTAAGTCGGGTGCGTGACTCGAAAGCCGCACCCCTTGCGTCGTGTCCCCGTGCCTGGCGGTAACAATGCCGCGCCTTGGAATCGCTCGCGAAATCGACTGGCGGCGGGCTTCGATGCGTGGCTATAACGTCGCGACGTTCTGCAGCGATTGCCGTCCTCAAAAGCCTCACGAGACCCGCCCATGCTTCGATCCTTCGGCCTGCGCGAGAATTGCCTGAGGCGCAACCTCACGTGTACGGGCGAGGCGGTGGAGCCAATCGTGGTCCCGCAGGAGTCGCTTTGGGTCGATATCTACGACCCGACGCCGCAAGAGCGCGAGGCGGTGAAGGCCGCGTTCGGGTTCGATCCGCCGACACGCGACGACATGGACGAGATCGAAATCTCAAGCCGGCTCTACATCGAGGACGGCGCGACGTTTATGACGGCGTTGGTGCTCTCAAAGACCGAGAGTACGGAGCCGGAGTGCCAGGGCGTCAGCTTCATTATGGCGGGCGACCGGTTGCTTACCGTGCGCTACTCCGAGCCGCAGCCGTTCAACACCTTTGCCAACCGGGCCGACCGGCAAGCGAATATGTGGCAACGGAGCGATTTGATTCTCACCGGATTGTTAGAGGTCATCATCGACCGGACGGCGGACGTGCTTGAAAAGGTCGGTGCGGACGTCGAGGGGCTGTCGAAGCAGGTGTTCCAACAGAACGGCAACAGTCCAGCGCGGGACTATCAGAAGGTTCTGGTCAATCTCGGCAACCGCAACGATCTGACATCGAAGGCGCGCGAGAGTTTGATCAGCCTGGGGCGGATGCTCGCGTTCCTGACGCTGACGGTCGAAGGCAAAGCGACGAAGGATCTCAAAGCGCATCTCAAGACGATGACGCGGGACGTTCAGTCGCTGAGCGACCATACGACCTATCTTGCGAACAAGATCACGTTCCTGCTCGACGCGGTGCTCGGTATCGTCAACATCGACCAGAGCCGGATTATCCGCATTCTTTCGGTGGCTGCGACCGTGTTCCTGCCGCCAACCTTGTTCGCGAGCATCTGGGGTATGAACTTCAAACGTATGCCAGAGCTTGAGACAGAGTATGGCTACGGGTTTGCGCTCCTCACGATCGTACTGTCTGCGATCTTGCCGATGCTGTTCTTCCGCTGGCGCAAGTGGCTGTGAGCCAGGCGTCCGATCTCAAGACGTCGTCCCATCCGCTTCTTGGTATTGCGCTGAAGGTCGCAGCGACGCTCATCTTCATGTTTATGGCCGTGATTGCGCGCGGGTTCGGCGATACGTTTCCTGTCGGCCAAGTCGTGTTCTTCCGGTCACTGTTCGCGTTCGTGCCGATACTCATCGTGATGGCGGTCTCGGGCATGCGGTTCGGCGATCTGAAGACGAAGGTGCCGTGGTCGCATGCTAGGCGTGCGACGAGTGGTGTGCTCGCCATGTTCACGTACTTCGCGTCGCTGATGTACTTGCCGATCGCCGATGTGACGGCGATCAGCTTTGCTTCGCCCCTGATTGTCGTGGTGCTGGCCGCGTTCATTTTGGGCGAGACGGTCCGCCTTTACCGGTGGAGCGCGGTCGCGGCTGGGTTCATAGGCGTCTTGATCATGGTCTCGCCGCATTTGGGAGCAGGCTTCTCAGAAGCCGGCGCGTCAGCCGGCGTGATCTTGGCCTTTACGAATGCGTTTCTGGTCGCGTTCACGATGATTTTTATCCGTCTGATGTCGGGGAGCGAGCCCGCGCTCGTCATCGCGTTCTATTTTCAGCTGGCCTGTACGCTTGTCAGTGCGTGCACGTTGCCGTTTGCATGGGCTACGCCGTCGGGGAGCGAACTGGTATTGCTCGTGACGCTCGGTATTCTTGGTGGGATCGGGCAGCTGCTGATGACAAACGCGTACCGGTTTGCGGAGGCTTCGACGCTCGCGAACTTCGACTATGCGGCGATGATCTGGGCGATCGTGTTGGGTTGGCTATTCTTCAGCGAGTTGCCGGCGCCTGCCGTTTACGTGGGGGCCGTCATCGTGATCGGGTCAGGGCTCTTTATTGTGTGGCGCGAACGGCAACTTGGGTTGCGGCGCGCGGAAGCGACCGTCGAGCCGGGCTAAAGCCTGCGGCCGAACAACGCTTTACCGTCGCCGTCGCTGTAGAAGTCGATCAGCGTACCCATGTGGGCGAAGCCCAGCGCCTCGTAGAGTTTGCGTGCTGCGGTGTAGTCGTTTCGGGTCGAGGTGTCGATGAACATGTGGACGGCATCGAGTGCGCGAGCGGCGGCGACGGTTTCGCCGAGAAGCTTTCGGCCGAGGCCTTTGCCTTGGGCCTTCGGCGATACGGCGATCCAGTAGAGGTCAAAGCGGTTGTCGGTGCCTTCGATCGGACCGAAACAAGTGAACCCTTCAAGGCCCGCCGGACCATCGGCGAAGAGGAAGTGGTAGCCTGCTGATTGGCCGCGCTCGAGCGCGGTCTCGACGATCTCGGCTGCCCAGCCTACTTCGGTACCTGAGAAGACACCGGTTGCTGTCACGAGTTCGCGCACGGCCTCGGGGTCGTCAGGTTGGGGCTTAGATCGGAACTTCGGCGCGGTCATCCCGCCAGCATAGCAGCGTCGGTGATCATGCGGATCGCCTCGTGCGGCGAGATCTGCGCGCGGCCGGCGGCCGCCATGAAGCCCGCGTCGAGCGACAGGTCGGGGTTCGCGTTCACGTCGATGACAAACGGGTTGTTTGCGGCATCGATCCGGAAATCCACGCGGGCCCAGCCGCGCAGGTCGAAGCCTTCCCATACTTTCAGGCTGATCTCTTCCAGGTACTTCAAGAGGTTGCGGTCGGCTGCCGAGAATTCTGCGCGGCGAATGGTGTTTTGATACTCGAAGCTCTTGTCGTCCCACTTGGCGCGGTAGTCGATGATCTTGTGCAGGTCTTTGCCGTAATTCTGGAAGACGATCTCGGCCGAGGGCAGGACACGGGGGCCTTCCGGGGTTTCCACCATCGAGACGTTGAATTCGCGGCCGTCGATGAACTCTTCGATGATCCACTCGATCTTGTGTTCTTTCGCGAGTTCATGGGCGCGCGCGATTGCGGCGGTGGTACCTTGGACGACGTTCGCTTGGGTGAGGCCGAACGAGGCGTGTTCGTGCTGGGCCTTGACGATCCACGTGCCGCCTTCGTTCGCGGGCAGCGTCTTCGGCGTGCCCCAGCGGGGGGTCGGGACCTTCAGAAGCTGCAAGATGTGTTTGGCCAGAACCTTGTCGTTCGAGAGTTCAATCGCGTGGGCGGGGCAGCCGGTGTAAGGGACCCGCAGCTCTTCCAGGTAGATCGGGGGGACGTGGATCAGACGGCTGGTGCCTGAGACGGACTCGACCAGGTTGAAGACGCAGTCGGGCTTTTCTTCGTCGACGACGGTTTTGAATGTCTGCGGCAGGTATTCGAAGTGGCGGATCGTATTCGAGTAGCCCAAGCGGTCGTAGTGCTTGGCGAGCTCGCGCGCGGTCGAAATAGTCGCAAGATTGTCGTCGGGCTCAAGTTCTTTGAGCTCGGGCACAATAATTAAGATATGCGGCGCGTCGTTCATCCGGCCTCGTTACTGCGCCATCCGTTGGGTCCGCCGCTTATTCAGCGGCGGCAGCCCGCGCGACCTTGTTGCGCCCAAGCGTGCCGCCCGGGTCGGGGTAGCGGAAGACTTTGCCTTCGAAATTTCTGAGCAGCAGGTCGTCGCCATTGCGGCCAGCGACCGCGTCCGGCGCCAGCAGGATTTTCCCGCCGCCGCCCGGCGCGTCGACCACGAACATCGGGCAGGCATAGCCCGTCGTGTGGCCGCGCAGCGATTGAATGATCTCAAGCCCCTTGTGCACCGGCGTACGGAAATGGCCGGAGCCCTTAATTGGGTCGCACTGGTAGAGGTAGTAGGGCTTGATGCGCATGGTGAGCAGGCCGTGCATCAGCTCGCGCATCACCATGGCGTCGTCGTTGATGTCTTTGAGCAGCACCGTCTGCGAGCCGAGCGGGATGCCGGCGTCCGCCAGGCGAGCGGCCGCTTCGCGGGTTTCGGGTGTGATCTCGGTCGGATGCGTGAAGTGAACGCTCATCCACAGGGGATGGTGCTTGCGCAGCATCTTCACGAGATCGCGGGTGATGCGCATGGGTAGCACGGCCGGGATCTTCGAGCCGATGCGGATGAACTCGATATGTTTGATCTTCCTGAGGCGCGTCAGTAGCCAATCGAGCTTGTCGTCGCCGATCGACAGCGGGTCGCCGCCGGAGAGAAGGACGTCACGGACCTCAGTGTGTGCTTCCAAGTACTGGAGCGCTTTTTCCCACTGCGAGGTCGAGAAATTGTACTCGCCGCCCGGATTTCCGACCATTCTTGAGCGCGTGCAATAGCGGCAGTAGGTCGAGCAAAAGCCGGTCGTGAGGAACAAAACGCGATCGGGGTAGCGATGCACAAGGCCAGGGGCCACGGTGTCGTGGTCTTCGCCCAAGGGATCGTCTTCTTCACCCGGCAGACGCACGTATTCATCGTTGACCATGATGTGCGTGCGGCGGAGCGGCTCCGACGCATCGGCATGGGCCATCAGGCTTGCGTAATAAGGTGTGATGCCGACGGGCAGCGAGCCTTTATGGCGCAAAGCCGCCGATCTTTCGTCTTTCGACAGATCGAACATCCGCTCAAGCTGTTCGAGCGTGCGGATGCGGCTGCGCGCTTGCCAGCGCCAGTCGTTCCAATCGTCGGGCGTCGTTCCCGGGAAATTCTTTTTGTAGAACTCGCGAGCCTGAGCGCTGACCGGGAAGCGGTTCGCCTTGCGGGCCGGAGCGGCCGGATCGATCTGGGGGAGGGCAGTGGAGGCGATAGGCGGGAAGAAGAGAGACGTCTGAACGCCGGCGTCGGTGCCGGCGGGCGGACTTCGTTCTATCACCTTGCGCTTTGCCGGAGGCCTTAAGTGCGCGGCCGTGTTGGCGCCCTTTACGAAGGTATGCACTGTCATAGGCAGCTCTGACGCCCCTCAAAGTTGGTCGACTGCGTTCCCCAAAGTCAGCGCGCAGCCTGCGCTTCCCCAACTGATGCGAATCATGCAGCACGATTCGCTCATCGTCAAATAGATCGGGTGAGTAAAGAATGGATTAGCGATGGTCGTTCGCGTGATCGAGTGTGTATTCGCGGTGCGTGTTAGTGAAGTAATCGCATATTGACACACACAACGAGAATCTAATCGTGCAATTCTTCTCTAGGCGAATGCGCGTAATCGCACGACCAAGCGAAATGTCACTCGCCTCCGATACTATTTTTATTCCGCGCGAGAGCGATCGACTACCGGCGCTTTGCGTTAATCATTTGCGATGTTGGTGCGAACAGTGCGC
>JBJXEH010000191.1:0-20226 GCA_046153995.1 Micropepsaceae bacterium | reverse complement strand
AGGAAGTACTCCGAAAGGTGAGAAGTATGATTAATACAAGAGACGCAATGAAGCTCTCAACCCGTGAGTGAAAACGCAAAGCAGGGTAAGAATATCCGCTAGAACCCTTGGCATTTGGCACGATCTGTCGATACGGTCAGGTGTTAACACGCGGCCGCTGACTCGGGATCTTGCGGCGGCTGCGCTTCCACCCCGGGGGAGAGTTACTTTGAAAACCTACGCTACAGCCGCGTTTGCGGCACTTGCGATCTTTGCTTCAAGCGGAGCGAACGCGGAACCTGTCGGCAATGCTTCGGCGATCATTCCGAACGCTTCGCAAGCAACGCAAGGCACGCGCAGCGATCTTCGTTTGCGCGACAACATCATTCGCAACGCCGAACTCGTGACCGCCGATCGCGGCGCGCTTGAGGTCACGTTTAACGACGGTTCGAAGCTGACCATGGGTCAGAACTCGCGCCTCACCGTCGATGAGTACGTCTACGCGCAAGGCGGCGCGAGCAAGCAAACCGTTCGTTACACGAAAGGTCTTTTCCGTTTTCTGTCGGGCTCCATCCCCAAGGAAAACGTGAAGATCGACACGCCGACGGTCACGATCGGTATTCGTGGCACCATCCTGCGTACGTTCCTGGATGGCGACGGCAGCGGGGCGACCTCGGTCGAGTACGGACCGAACGGCGAAGAGTACGAAGTCGTACTCACCTCGAAGGGCAGCGGTAAAACCGTCGTGCTCAAGTCCGGCCAGAAAATCTCCTTCGATAACCAAGGTGTGTTCGAAGGTGTGGTCGATGGTCAAGTGGAAGGCTGCCAATAGCGCGCCTGACGTGAAGCAGAGCTGGGAACTCGAAGGGGAATTCAAATGAACGGTCAAACGCGCAACAAGGCTCGCCTCCTCGCGCACGCCTCAACGGTGGCGATCTTGGCAGCCGCAGGACAATTCGGCGTCGTCGCCGAGGCGCAGGCTGCGTGCACGGCAATCGGCGGTACGACGACGATCAGCAGCGATATCGAGTGCGCCCGGGTCTACACCCCGGTGACGGGCGACGTCACGAACAACGCGAACATCGGCGAGCCTGACGACGAAGACAACGCTGCTGCATTCTTTGTCGGCGGTGAGGGCGGTACGCTCGACGGCGTGCTGACCAACAACAACACGATCACCGGTGGCGATGCGACCTACGGAGCACTGACTATCGGCGACGGCGGAAACATCTCCGGCGGCATCCGGAACTTCGGACAGATTCTCTCTGGGTCAGGCAACGCTATCGCGCTTGGCTATGGGAGCTCGGCAGCCGCAATGACCGGCAACATCACGAACTCCAGTGTCATCAACGGAGCGGTCAATGGTGTCGCTGCGCTTTACGGCTCAATGTCCGGCGGACTGGTGAACAATTCGGGGGCGATAGTCATTGGCGGGAACGCCGGCGTACTAGTCGCCGACACCTTCGACAGCTGGACCGGCGGTATCGACAACTTCGGCAACATTTTGGGCGATGAAGCCGGCATTCAAGTCGGGAGCGGAACGAGCGGTGGAGAGGGCCTCGTCTTCGACGGTGGTATCGAAAACTACGGTTCGATCAGCAGCTTGAGCGGGCCCTCTGTCCTTGCCGGCGGCACGACCTTCGGCGGCGGCATCTACAACGGCGGCGTTATCACGCAACGCGACGCGAGCGCGGCAGGCGGCGAAGGTTTTGGTGCCGGCGTCGGTATTTTGGTATCGGCGGAGACGTTCAACGGCAACATCACGAACGACTACGGTGGCGTGATCGAAGGCCTTGGCGGGCCTGCGGTCTGGGTGACGAGCGAAAACAGCACGTTCAACGGCAACATCACGAACAATGGCGTGATCCGGTCAACGTCCTTCAACTCCGACGCAGTCGGGCTGTTGGTGGAGAGCGGTACGTTCAACGGCAGCGTCGAAAACCGCGGTCTCATCGACGCGCGTCACGGCGGCATTGTGATCGACGTGAACGGGTTCCACGGCAACGTTAGCAACTACGATCGCATCTTCGGTGGCAAAGGCCCCGGGCTGTCGATTTTTGCGGACGTGATCGACGGCGGCGGCGAGGCTGCGGCAGAGATTTTCAACAACAACCGCATTCAGGGCGCCGACGGCGTCGTGATCCAGGGTGGCGATGTTGTCGCCAACTTCACGAATCAGCAAGAGACCTACCCGTTCGCGCCGGAAGCCGTGATCGTAGGCGACAGCGGCGTCGGCGTGGCGATCCTTGCCGACAGTTGGACGGGCAACATCACGAACTCAGGCCGGATTACCGGCGAAGTATTCGATTTCGGCGGTGAGATCGGACAGCTCGTCAACGGGGTCAGCGGCGTCGGCCTCTATGTCGTAACGTCTTCGTTTGAGGGCAACATCACGAACAGCGGTCTGATCGAAGGCGACTCGACAGGCGTCGATATCTATCTCGCGGCGTTCGATGGCGGCGAGTGCACGTACTCGTGCACCCCCGGGTCGTTCGCCGGAAACATCAGCAACACCGGCACTTTCAGCGGCGGCTATGCGGGATTGTCGATCGACTCCGGCGGCGGCGAATACGGCGGCGAACTCGGCGGCACGTTCAACGGCACGATCACGAACGGTGGGTTGATTGACGGCGGACAGGTTGGCCTTACGATCGACCTCGGCACCTTCACCGGCAACATCGTCAACAGCAGCGGGGGCAGCATCACCGGTGGCGCCACCGGGGTTGATATCGTCTTGGACGAATTGAACGGCAACTTCACAAACAACGGCTATATTTTTGGTTCTATCGACGGCGTGAGCATCGATGCCGGCACGATCACCGGCAATATCACGAACAACGGGACGATCATCGGCGAAGGCACCGACACGGCGCTTTACGTGAGCGCCGCTTCTATGACCGGTAACATCGTCAATACGAACTACCTCTCGGCGTTCTCGAACGCGTTGCACGTCAACATCACCGGCACACTGACTGGTCAGGTGATCAACAGTGGACATATCGAGGCCACGGGCGGCGGCACTGCGGTCCTGCTCAATATCAACAATGGTACGACGTTCGTGAACAACGGCGGCGGTCTCATCGAGGGCGATGTCGAGTTCAACGGCGCCGGCGCCACTTCCGTTTACGTGTTCAGCGCCGGCGACGGTAGCATTGAGGGTAGCTTGCTGGGTGTTGGTACCGGCGGCGTGAACAACGACACCATCGTCGTGAACGGCGAGCACGCGTTCATCGGCGGAACGGCATCGAACTTCTCGTCGTTCACCGTCGACAACGGCGGATTGGCCTTGATGGGGACCACCGACCAAGGTGATCCAAGCGCGAGCCCCTACAGCTTCACGAACGTCGATGCGCTCAACATCAATTCGGGCGGCACGCTCTACATCGACCAAGGCGTGACGTTGAACGTCGACAACAGCTACACGCAGGCGTCTGGCGGCACGTTGATGTTCGATCTCGGCGCGCCTGTTGGAATTGCCACAACGTCAGGCACGATCGTCGCCAATCCGCTAACCGATTACGGTTCCATCATTGTCGGCGGGCCGGTCACGCTGAGCGGCACGATTGCGGGCTTCCTCGACGCCGCGTTTGCGACGGCAGATCCGGGGCTCGAGACCGTCTTCTACAACGACGTGATCGTTTCGACCGCATCGCCAGGAGCGATCATCGGCAGCTTCACGGACACGGCGCTGGTCGCGAACAACTCGCTATTCCAACTCTTCGACCTCATCGACGGCAACACGGTTGACTTGCGCGTGTCGCGCGCGCCGCTGGGGCAGTTCCCGGCCGTCTCCATGATCGTGGGCACGACCGATCCGTTCGACGCCAACATCGCCGATCGCACGAACGGTATCGGTTCGGGCGGATGCGGTCTTGCGGGTGCCGGCTGGTGCTTCAACCGCTTTGCTCAGAACGAGCCGGGCGCGACGCAAGTCATGACCGACGCGACGCCGGGCGACGATCCGTTCGCGTGGCTGCGCACCGGTAAGCGCCGCGTCGGCGAGACGGGCGTCTGGGGCCGCGCTGTCGGCGTGTGGGGCGACACGGACGGCCAAGCGGGCATTCCGGGCAGCAACTTCGATCTCGCCGGCGGCATCGTGGGCATCGATCACGTGTTCACGGAAACGCTGCTTCTGGGTCTTGCGGGCCAGTGGACACAAACCGACGTCGAGTTCGACGCGCGGCGCGACAACGCCGACGTCGAGAGCATCGAGATCGGCGCCTATGGCTCATGGGGCGACACGCGGCTCTATCTGAACGCGAACGTCAGCTACATCTGGCACGACTTCGAGGTCAGGCGCTTCGACGGGCTGGACACGGCGCGCGGCAACTACGACGGCAACACGATCTCGGCCTACGCCGAGGCCGGTAAGATCTTCGAGACCGAGGGCGGTTGGCGAATTCAGCCGATCGTGGCTCTAAGCTACGCGGAGCTCAGCACCGACAGCTATAGCGAGGTAGGGACGGCGGCCACGCTGCTCAATGTGTTCGAGGCGGACTACACCACGCTAAAAGGCATGGTCGGCGGACGCTTTGCCTATCCGTTCGAAATGGAGTCGGGCCGAAAGTGGGTGCCGGAAGCCCGCCTCGTCTACTCGCACGAGTTCTTGGACGACCATGCTTCGCACTTCGTCGATGTCCAGGGTGGGCCAGTGATCCTGAACCTGGTCACCGGCGAAGAGTTCTCGCGCGATACGTTGATCGCGGGTGCGGGGTTGACCGCGCCGGTTTCGGAAAACACGACGGTCTTCTTCGACTACGACGCTGGCTTGAACTCGGACGTGACGACCCACACGGTTTCGGCTGGCGCACGCGTTCGCTGGTAGGCTTGCCGATTGAGACGAGGCGGCGCCCTGGGTTCAGGGCGCCGTTTCTTTTGGGCGCTGAGGCCTAGAAGCTCAGGTTTGGCTCCTAGGTCATTGATTTTGCGGTTAAAAGTTCGGCGAAAAATACTATCGCCGGTGGTGAAGCTGCGCTAGAATACAGGCGTTGGGGGATTTTCTGCAGTTCTGGCGACCTGGGGGACCCAGTTGATGGGATCGCTGCTTCTGTTTTTGTTGGGTGTAGCTGCGCCGTTGGCGGTTGCGATCGCGATGCTGTGGTCGGAGCAGAACCGGCGCACGCGTCTGCAAGGTCTGCGCCGCGCACAAGGCGCGTCTTCGTTGCCACCCACCGTTCGTTCCTCGATAGCGCCCTTAGGTGCCGCAGCCTCCGCCGCCGCAGAGCCCGCCCGTCCCGCAATCGCCGGATTGAGCGAGCGTGATGCCGGGGTCGTTGCCCAAGCTGTCGAAGAATGGGGCGCCCAGGGTCTCGTGTCGGCGCTTGAGCGGCTGAAGGGTCGTCTCGCGGCCGTCGCCGAAATGGAGATGATCTGGGCCGATCCGCATTCGCCGCTGGTACAAGATCAGAACGACATGTTGCACCGCGCGCTCTGGGTGTTCGAGCCTGAGTACGTAGTTGGCGACGGCCGCTACGACGTCGACGCGCGCTATGGCGCCGTCGCGAAGCCTTCCGTCGGCGGCAGTTTGGTGCCCGGCCATCACATCAAAGAGGGCGAGCCCGTTCTCGTTCTCGAACTCAAGGGCGCACGCGCGACGATCGGCGCCGACCATCAGCAGAAAGCATGGTCGAATGTGCGCGATCTGATCCGCGCCGGTGCGCTTAAAGAACGCGACCAGGTGGACGTGTTCTTGGTCGGCGGCACGGTGGACGAACTCGACGGCAATCCGCGCCTGGAAGGGCGGTACCGCAACGTACGCATCACGTCCTATGACTACACGCAGTTCGTCACGCGTGCGAAGCGGCTGACGTTCGGTCTCTACGACGAGCTGAAAGACAGCGCGCCGTTCCTGCGTCAGCATCGCGAAGAGATCGTGGCAGCCCAGCGTGCGGCCGCGGAGCAGGCGGCAACAGAAGCTTCAGCACCGGTTGCGCATGCGCCTGAGGCGATTGAGCCGCCGCCCAGCGATGACAACCCCATCCGGCATGAAGAATTCCAGGACTCGCCGCGCCGTGGCGAGTACGAGGAAGAGGCAGTGCCTGTCGCGCCCGCCGCGACGCCGGTTGCTCGCGTGCCGGCCCCGGTTGGACGCCAACGCGCTGCGCAGTAAGCGTGCGGGACTACCGCATTCATCTCCTTGTTTCTGCGCACCTGCCTGAAGTGACCGATCTTTGGGTCGAGGCGTGGGCACGAACGATGCCCGCGATCGACTTTGAAGCGCGCCGCGCTTGGTTCGTCGACCGCATCGTTGAGCTTCGCGACAGCGGCGCAACCATCGTCTGCGCGTTCGACGCTCTAGACGGGCGGATGGCGGGCTTCATCACGCTTGAGAACGGCGGGCACATCGACCAGCTCGCGGTTGCGGTTCACGCGTGGGGAGCGGGCGCCGCAGTTGCATTGCTTAACGAAATTAAACGAATGAGCGCTGGCGGTGCGCTCACGCTCGACGTCAATCAGGACAACATGCGCGCCGTCCGCTTCTACGAGCGGGAGGGCTTTCGCCGTACGGGTGAGGGACGCAACACTGCGTCTGGCCTTGCCACGTGGCGCTACCAATGGCGCGATTTTCCATCTGTCGGTTAAGATTGCGTTGACAGGGCGCGCTCCACGCGCCTCGATTTATCCTCAGATTAATCCGACCGCGGTAAGCATAGCTCTGGCTGGGAAGGGACCGGCCGGGGGGTGCTCGTGGTCAGTATGTCGCCAGAACTCGCGCTGCGCGCGGTGGAACCCGATCTGCCGTGGGGCGAGAACGTGCCGCTGCGTACGCGCGTCGATGCCTACGTCGATCGTATGCGCGACGGGCACGTCGTAGCGGGCCGCGTGCCCGGACCTGGCGCGCTTGAAATGTGGAGCAACGACTATCTGGGCCTCGGCGGTCATCCTGAGATCGTGAAGGCGCAGGTCGACCTGCTCGAGAGCCACTCCGAAGGCGTGTTCATGTCGGCCGTCTTCCTCGGCGCGACCAGCTTGCAGCGCCGCTTCGAAGAACAGATGGCGGCATACCTTGGCGCCGATGCCGCCGTGCTATGCCAATCGGGTTGGAGCGCCAATACGGGCTTAGTGCAGGCGCTCGTCGATGAGCGCACGCCGGTTTATCTCGATCAATTCGCGCATGCTTCCATGTGGGAAGGCGCTCACATGGCCGGCGCCACGACGCACGCGTTCCGCCACAATCAGGCCGCTCACTTGGAGCGGCAGGTTAGGCAGCATGGACCGGGGTTGATCCTGGTCGACGCAGTCTATTCGGCCTACGGCACGGTCTGTCCGCTGGCAGAGATCGCAGCGGTAAGCGAGCGTTTGGGCTGCATTCTGGCCGTCGACGAGTCGCATTCGATCGGCGTCTACGGTCCGCACGGCGAGGGCTTAGTGCATACGCTGGGTCTCACCGAAAAGGTGCAATACCGCACGTTTAGTCTCTCAAAGGCGTTTGCGACGCGGGCCGGCATGGTGGCTGGGCCGCAGCGCGTGATGTCGTATTTCCCCTATGAAGCACGGCCTGCGATCTTTTCGTCCGCTGTGTTGCTGCATGAGGTTGCGGGTCTCGCGGCGACGCTGAAGGTCGTTCAGGAAGAAGACTGGCGCCGTCAGCAGCTTTGGTACAACACGCGCTTCTTGCGCCGCGGCTTGCGACGCTTGGGTTACGCCGTCGATCAAAGCACGTCGCAGATCGTGGCGCTGCACAGCGGCAACGATGCGCAGACGCGTGCGCTGCGCGATGCGCTTGAAGATCGCGACGTGTTCGGCGCGGTGTTTTGTGCACCCGCGACGCCGAAGAACCACGGCGTGATCCGCCTTTCGGTCAACGCGCGGCTGCGCGAGGACGACCTCACCCGCGTGATCGACGCGTTCGATGCGATCGCGCGCGACAAGGTGGTCGATCCGTGGCCGCGAAACCTCATCGAAACGCATAGCGCCGCGGATGAAAGCGAGCGTCTGATCAATAGCGCCGTCATGTCGCTGCGTACGGCCGCGAAGGACTTGCGCCGTGCCGCCGACCGTTGGATGGACCGGGACCACAAATCATGAGAACGAAAAAGACGCAAAGCGCGGTCCGCGAATCCGACGGCACGCTCGCATACAACTATTGCCAGTGGCTCTACAGATACCGCTGGCAGGTGCTCGCGTTCTACGCGCTGGTGGCGCTTCTCGCCGGCTGGCAAGCGCTAGAGCTGCGCTCGACGATGGACAACCGCGTGTTCTTCGGTCCGGAGAACCCGGAGCTGAAGCTTCTGACGTCGCTCGAGAAGGACTACACGCAGACGAACGACGTGCTGGTTGCCATCGAA
This sequence comes from Micropepsaceae bacterium, assembly GCA_046153995.1. GTDB lineage: Bacteria > Pseudomonadota > Alphaproteobacteria > Micropepsales > Micropepsaceae > SZUA-430. The sequence goes on along the minus strand of JBJXEH010000191.1, from coordinate 11,959 downwards.
TCCAAAAGCGGCGACGTCTTCACGCGCGACGGCTTGAACGCCGTGCTTGAGCTAACGGACAAGCTCTGGAAAGCGCCGTTTGCGACGCGCGTCGACTCGCTCACGAACTTTCAGTACTCGCGCGGCGACAGCGACGAGGTTGCGATCGGCGACTTGGTGCCGAAGCACTTCTCCGCCGAGCGGACGGAGCTCGAAAAGATCCGCGGGATCGCGCTCAGCGACCCGTTACTCAAAGGCTTGCTGATTTCGTCGAAGGGCGACGTCGCCGGTGTACGCGTGAACTTCCAGTTCCCGCGCGACGATTCCGCCAGTGTTGAGAAGATCGCCACTTATCTGAGCGAGCTGCAAACCGCTTTCTTGGCGAAGCATCCGGACGTGCAGCTCTATTTCACCGGTAACGTCATGGTGATGCAGGCGTTCGGCGAGGCGCAGCAGCGCGACATCATGTACCTCGTGCCGCTGATGCTCGTCGCGATGACGTTCATCCTTTATTTGCTGCTCCGGTCGTGGGCGGCGACGCTGATCGCAATGTCGGTTGCGGGCCTTTCGATGCTGGTCGCGATGGGGTCGGCCGGCGCCATGGGCATCGTGCTCAGCGCCGGTACGGCGCCGGCACCCTTCATCGTTCTAACGGTCGCGCTCGCTTACGGCGTTCACTTGATCGCGGAATACGTGGACGGTTGCCGGCTTGGCGCGTCGAACCGGGTGTCGGCGCTCGGTGCCGTCGAATCCAACATCTTCCCGATTTTCTTGACCAGCCTCACGACCGCGATCGGTTTCCTCAGCATGAACGCGTCGGATGCGCCGCCGTTCCACGATCTCGGCAATATCTCGGCCATCGGCGTTGCGGTTGCGTTTGTTCTGTCGTTCAGCCTGACGCCGGTGTTGTTGCAGATCTTCTCGATCCCGGTCGACCCGAAGACCAGCGTCACGCACATTGCGCTTCGTGAGGCCGCGAAGTTCGTCAATGCGAAGCCTGGTCACGTGCTGACGGCGATGGCGACCGTCGTGCTCATGCTCGCCTTGGGCATTCTGCACATGCGCCAGTCGGAAAACTGGGTTGAGTATTTCGACGAGTCGTTCCAGTTCCGGCGCGACACCGACGCGGTGCTGCAAAAGTTGACCGGTTTCGACGTGCTCGAGTTTTCGATCTCGGCAAAGGACTATGGCGGCGTCGAAGATCCGAAGTATCTGGCGAAGCTGCAAGAGTTCACGGTCTGGTTGCGCGAGCAGCCCGAGGTTCTGAACGTCGTCGCGATCAGCGACATCGTCAAGCGCGTGAACCGCAATGTGCACGGTGACGACCTAGCATACGACCGCCTGCCGCAAGGCCGGGACGAGGTTGCGCAGTATCTGCTGCTCTACGAGATGTCGTTGCCGCACGGGTTGAGCTTGACCGACCGGATCACAGCGTCGCGCAACGCTTCACGCGTGACCGTTGTCGTGGGCAATCACGGCAAGAACCTGCCGTCCGACAAGCTAATTCCGCTGTCGGAGCGGTTCGAGAACTGGCTGCGAACGAACGGTGGCCCCGGAATGGCGTCGCAAGGTACCGGTTTGTCGCTGATGTTCGCGCACTTGTCGGAGCGTAACATCGCGCTGATGATCGGCGGCACGTCGATAGCGATCATGCTGGTCTCGCTGATCCTGATTTTGGGTCTGCGCAGCGTAAAGCTCGCCATCGTCTCGTTGATCGGCGACTTCGTGCCCGCGATCATGGCGCTTGGGCTATGGGGCTTTTTGGTCGCCGAAATGAACGTGGCCGTTTCGATTGTAGCCGCGATGACGTTCGGTATCGTGGTGGACGACACGATCCACTACTTGTCGAGGTACGCCCGCGCACGCCGCATTCTGGGCATGACGCCAGAGCAGGCGGTCGAGTACGCGTTCACGTCAACCGGCAAGGCGATGATCTTCACGATGACGGTGATGTGCTTCGGCTTTACGGTGCTAAGCTTCTCGTCGTTCGGCGTGAACGCGACGCTGGGGATGCTGACCGTGATCACGTTCGGCTTCGCGCTGGTGTCGGACTTCTTGATCCTGGCGCCGCTGCTCCTCATCTGCGACCGCCATTACAAAATGTTTGCGTGGCATCCGGTGCGCCGCATCTCCGGCGTGACGGAGAACGAGCCGCTACGCCAGCGGGTGGATGCGTACTTCGACCGCATGGTGACGGACGACGGCCACTTGGTCGCCGGACGGCCGCCCGGACCCGGCGCGGTTCAGCTCTGGAGCAACGACTACCTCGGTCTTGGCGGGCATCCTGAAATCGTGAAAGCGCAAGCCGACGTGCTGAAGACGCATTCGGAAGGCGTGTTCATGTCGGCCGTGTTCTTGAACGAAACGAGTTTGCAGCGGCAGTTCGAGCGGGAAATGGCGTCGTTCCTCGGCGCAGATTCCACCGTGCTCTGCCAGTCGGGCTGGAGCGCCAACACCGGCCTCATTCAAGCCCTGGTGGACGAACGCACGCCCGTCTATCTCGACCAATATGCGCACGCATCGTTGTGGGACGGTGCCCGCATGGCGCGGGCGAAGGTGCATCCGTTCCGTCACAACGATCCGGCGCACCTAGACAAGATGATCAAGCGGTATGGACCGGGTCTCATTCTGGTCGACTCCGTCTATTCGGCATTCGGCACGATCTGCCCGCTTGAGGCGATCGTCGCGACGGCTGAGCGGGAAGGATGCATCCTTGTCGTCGATGAATCGCATGCCGTCGGCGTCTACGGCGATCAAGGCGAAGGGTTGGTTCATGCTCTGGGTCTGGCTGAGCGGGTCCACTACCGGACATTGAGCTTGTCGAAAGCGTTCGCGACACGGGCGGGCATGGTGGCAGGGCCTGCGCGGGTGATGGACTACTTCCCGTACGAGGCAAAGCCCGCGATCTTCTCGTCGGCGGTTCTTCTGCACGAGGTTGCCGGTCTCTCGGCAACACTGAAAGTGATCAAGGACGAGGCTTGGCGGCGCACGCAGTTGTGGCAGAACACGGCCTATCTGCGCCGCGGGTTGCAGCGTCTGGGCTATTCGGTCGATCAAAGCGACACGCAGATCGTGGCACTTCAATCGGGCACGGATGCGCAGACGCGTGCGCTGCGCGACGAGCTTGAAGAGCGTGGCGTGTTCGGTGCGGTGTTCTGTGCCCCGGCAACGCCGAAAAATCACGGGATAATTCGCCTGTCGGTGAACGCGCGTTTGAGCGAAGCGGAACTCGATCACGTCATCGCCACATGCGCCGAGATTGCGCGGCGAAAACCGATCAAGCCGTGGCCGCAGGATCTTCTGGTCCCGGAACGTGCAGTCGTCATCGAGGATGCAAAATCGGATTCTGTTATGTGGCCGGGGCACGGCGGACCGCTGCCTGCTGCCGGAAATTGAGGAGAGAAATCATGGTGAAACAACGCGTTTTGTGTGCGTCGGCGTTGCTGGTTGCGGCGTCAGTGCTGTCGGCCGATGCGTCGCAGCAACTGCCGGCCGATCCGAAGGCGAAGGGCCGCGAGATCACGGCTGAGTCCATCCGCCGCGATGCGGGCTTTGGCGACACGCGCTCCGAGATGACGATGTCGCTGATGAGCGACGGCGCGGAAGTCAGCCGTCGCACGCTGCGCATGAGCGTGCTTGAAGAGGCGAACGACCAGTTGGGCGATAAGTCGGTCATTTTCTTCGAAACGCCCAAGGACGTGCAGGGTACGGTTCTGCTGACCCACACCAAGATTCTGACGCCCGACGATCAGTGGATTTACATCCCGGCGATTTCGCGCGTGAAGCGCATCGCCTCAGCCAACAAGTCGGGTCCGTTCTTGGGCAGCGAGTTTGCCTACGAAGATCTGACTGCGCAGGAACTCGGCAAATACGATTACCAATGGCTGCGCGACGAAGCGTGTCCCGCGCCGGATGCAGCGCGCAAATGCTCCGTCGTCCAGCGCCGCCCGCTCTACGAGAACTCTGGCTACAAGCGGCAGGTTTCGTGGATCGACACGACGGAGTATCAGTTCCGCAAGATCGAGTTTTTCAATCAAGACGACCGGCTGCTGAAGACGCTCACGATGTCGGGCTACCAGCTGTACGACGGCCGCTACTGGCGTCCGCACCAACTTCTGATGATCAATCATCAAACGGGACGGTCGACGAAACTCGACGTGACGGCGCTCAAGCTTAGGACCGGATTAACCCAAACCGACTTTACTGAGCAGGCGATGGAGCGGCTGAGGTAAGATTTCGTTTACGTGTTGGGGCAGGGAAGAAAAAACAAAACCGAACTTCTCCTGCTTCTGACGGTGGCGGCGGGCATTGCGCCCGCATATGCGGGCGATGCCGGTACGCTGACGATGCGCGGCAGTTTGGGTGCGGAGATCAGGGCCTTCACGATGAGGCCCGCTTACGCGTTGCAAGACAGCGATCCCGTTCAAGGATCGATCGTCGCGAACGCGAAGGTGTCGTGGACGTCGGCGAACAACGACGTCGTGATCGACGTTGCGCCGTTCTTGAGGCTTGACGATAGCGACGACGAACGCACGCACGGCGATCTGCGCGAGGCGGCGGTCACTGTCTACTCCGATCATCTCGACCTTCGGCTTGGGATCAGCAAGGTCTATTGGGGCGTGACGGAAAGCCGGAAGCTCGTCGATATCGTCAACCAGACCGATCTTGTCGAAGAGCCCGAGGGCGACGAAAAGCTTGGCCAACCGATGATCATGCTGCGCGGGCACGTAGCGGATTTCGAGGCTGCAGTATTGGTTTTGCCCGCGTTCCGGCCGCGCACATTTCCGGGGTCTGAGGGCCGCTTGCGGCCTGCGCTCGCGATCGACGAGGATCGCGCGCAATACGAGTCCGCTGAGCGGACGGGCAGGGTGGATGTCGCGGGCCGCCTGAAGGGGCGGATCGACGACGTCGATATCGGGCTTTCCTATTTCAGCGGGACGAGCCGCGAGCCCAGGATCGTCTTCGACGGGACGACGTTGGCGCCCGTGTACGATGTGATCGATCAAGCAGGGTTGGACGTTCAAGCGACCTTGGATTCGACGCTGTTGAAGCTTGAAGCTATCACGCGCGACGGGCACCGCGGCACAGACGCGCGGCGCTTCTCGGCTGTAACCGCTGGGGTTGAGCACACGGTTTCTCAAGTCTTCGATACCGCCTGCGATGTAGGGCTGATCCTCGAGTTCAACTGGGACGACCGCCCGGACTCGGCGCCGCCTACGATTTACGACAAGGACTTCTTCGTGGGCGCGCGCTTTGCGTTCAACGACGACGGCGACAGCTCGGCGCTGCTGGGCGCGCTGATCGATGCAGAGAAAGGTTCTGTTTACGCAACGATCGAAGCATCGACCAGGCTTTACGAGTCGTTACGCATTGAGGTCGAGGGCGCGTTCATTTTGCACGCAGACGAACGCGACACCGTGTTGCGCCAGTATCGGGACGATTCGTTCCTTAGCGTGCGCTTAACGCACTATCTGTGAACAACAGTTGGGTTTTAGGCCCACCTTAAGCCGGACCCCCTAGGATTATCGGCGTCGATCCTGGGTTTCGCGATGCAAAAGCAAATGTCTGCTGATGCGCATGACCGCAGCGGCTCGCCCGAGGGCGAGGCCGGCGTCGCGAACGTATCCACGTTTTCGCAGTGGCTGAGCGCGCAGCGTGTTTCGCTGGAGCGTTCTTACAAAGCTGTCGAACCTATTGTGATCGCAGTCGCTGCGTTCGGCGTCTTCGGCATGCCGCTCTACTACGTCGTCTGGCACGACATTTTCCCGCAAGCTTACGAGAGCGTCGAGTTGCGCTTGATCGGCAGCTTGCTGTGCCTCGTAACGTGCATGACCGGCATCCTGCCGCAGGCGCAGCGCCGCGCGCTGGGGCCGGCCGTGTGGTATGTGACGGTCACCTATTGTCTGCCGTTCTTCTTCACGTACATGACGCTGATGAACGGCGGGTCGGCGGTTTGGCTGGTGACCTGGCTGCTAGGCTTTGCGCTGCTTGCGATGGTGTCCGAGTTCGGCGGCCTGCTGCTGCTGCTGGCACTAGGTGTGGTAACGGCTTGCGCCGCGTATTTTCTGGGGGGCGGCACGCTTGCCAACCTCTCGCCGCTTGTCGAGCAAGTTCCGGTCTTCTTGTTCACGATCACCGCAGCGACGGTTGCGATCTACCGCCAGCAGATTGCGCGCCAAACACTAACACGTGCGCGCGATGCGGCCGAGTCGGCGAACCGCGCGAAGTCCGAGTTCTTGGCGATGATGAGCCATGAAATTCGTACGCCGATGAACGGCGTGCTGGGCATGACCGGCGTTCTGCTGGACACGCCGTTGACGCAGGAGCAGCGCCGCTTTGTGTGCACGATCCGCGAGTCGGGCGAAGGGCTGTTGCACATAATCAACGACGTGCTCGACTTCTCGAAGCTTGAGGCGGATTCGGTCGAGCTTGAAGACATCCCCTTCGACATCCATGCGTTACTGTCCTACGCCGTCGATATCGTGACGCCGCGTGCTAACGCAAAGGCCGTGCAGATCGAGCTTTCGATCGCGCCGGATGTACCGCGCTTCATCAAGGCGGATGCGGGCCGGGTGCGGCAAGTTGTTCTGAACCTGATCGGGAACGCGGTAAAGTTCACGGAACGCGGAAGCGTACGCCTGCTTGTGGGCGTCACCGACGATGCGCGGCGCCTCCGCTTCGAGGTTCAGGACACGGGTATCGGCATCGCGCCGGAACATTTGACGCGTCTCTTCAGCAGCTTCACGCAGGCCGATCCTTCGATCTCGAGGCGCTTCGGCGGCTCGGGGTTGGGCCTTGCGATCTCCAAAAAGCTCGTCACCCGCATGGCGGGTACGATCGGCGTGGAAAGCCGGTTCGGGCACGGTTCTGTTTTCTGGTTCGAGCTACCGCTTCATCCGTCGAGCGAAAGCGAAAGCGACGATCTGCTGTCGGCGACCGTCAACCAAGCGTTCGAAGAAGGTTTGCGCGTACTGAAGGCGCTGGAGCGGCCGGTACGCGTTCTTGTCGCCGAAGACAATGCGACGAACCAGATCGTCGTGAAGGCCGTGCTGTCGAAATTCGGGATCGCGCCGGTTGTCGTCGGCAACGGTGCCGAAGCCGTCGACGCGGTACGGCGCACGCCCTACGACGTCGTGCTGATGGACGTGCATATGCCGGAGATGGACGGGCTTGAAGCCGCGCGCACGATCCGCTCGATCAAAGGTCCGGTCGGCCGGTTGCCGATCATCGCATTGACCGCAAACGCGCTGACCAGCGATTTCAACGAATGCCGTTCGGCCGGCATGAACGCCTATGTAGCCAAGCCCTTTAAGACCGAAGAGCTGATGATCGCGATCGCGAACGCCGTCAAAGGTACGGACGTCATGACCGCGAGCGTGCCGCAAGCCAAAACAACTGCAGTGTCTGCGGTGAACTGGACGACAATCGAGAACTTCCAGGAAATGACGTCGGGAGACGAACTGCGCGACTTGGTCGATACGTTCCTGAAAGACACCGCCGCGAAACTCGACGAGCTGAAGACTTTGATGACGGCCGCACCGGCATCGAAGGATGTCGTGCGCATCGTGCATTCGTTCAAGAGCTCGAGCGCGATGGCGGGTGCCGACGCCCTGGCCGAGATGGCGGCGGCGCTTGAGCAACAGTTGCATGCGGGCACGGCCCGGCTGCAGCCTTCGGACGAAGCGAAGATGCGCTCTCTGCTCGACGACTACCGCGCGGCGATCGCCGGGCGCGGCATCGCGGGCTAAACTCTTACTTGATCGCCCAATTCCGGGCGATTGCTGCCGCTTCTTCTTGGCTGCCCATCGGTGCTTTGGCGCCGAGGCCCCTCAGCGCCGCATCGATCACCGGGCTCTTCTCGGCACCGGCGGGGCGATAGACGTCCCCGGACTCAGCTGCTGCAGCGTTCGACATCGCTTCGACCAGCCAGGTTCCGCTTTGCCTGTCGCGGCAGGCGATGATGCGCGCCGCGCGATCGCCGTCCCGCACATTGAGATCGCGGCATGAGCGGCCGCTACCGTCTGTAAAGCTAACGACGGGGCGGACGCGCAAGGCGCCCGACTCAAAGATGCTTCCCGACGGCGCCGTAGCAACCGCCTCGGCCACGGGGCCGGCAATCGCGAGACCCCCGCCCGTTTGTTGCAACCAAGCGGTTGGGCTGGAGAGCACGGCGCCCATCATTAAGATCGCAAGGCCGGCAGCGATCGCTGCGCCGGCAGGAACCCACGCGCGAGGAATGTTCACGGCTGGCGTTGCCGGTTTCAGCAGCCGGGCAAAGCGGCTGGGGATGTCCGATCCTGGTGAGATGGCCGCACGCAACATGCCGTCCATCTCATGCAGTCTGTCGAGACGCGTTTGCAGCGCCGCGTCGTGCTCCAGTGCGTCGCGCACCTCTGCTGCCGCCGCCGCATCGAGTTCGCCGTCGGCGAACGCCATCAGGGTTTGTTCGTCGATCTCTATCATTTTTGTGCCGTCACCATTGGCGGTGTCTTCTCGTCTTCCATCATGCGGCGAAGGGCGTCGCGACCGCGCGACAGGCGGCTCATCAGCGTGCCGATCGGGATGTCGAGCTGATGCGCGGCATCGCGGTAGGACTGACCATCCAGAACAACGAGCGCGAGCGCCAGGCGCTGGTCGTCCGGCAGATTCGCGAAACAAGTGCGTGTCTTGTCGAGCATCAGCATGCTCTCCGCCACGTTTGAGCCGTCGATTGTGTCATCCGTCGCTGCACTGTTCAGTACCTGTTTGCGTTCGTCCGTACGCCGCCGGCGCAGTTCGTCGCGCCAGAGGTTTTGCATGATCTTGAAGGCCCAGCTTTCGAGGCTTGTCCCCGGTTGCCATTGGTCTGCCTTGACCAGCATCCGCTCGATCGCCGCCTGCACGATGTCGTCACCTTGTTCGACCGACCCCGCGAGCGCCGCCCCAAAGCGCCTGAGGCGCGGGAGCAGCGCCGCAATGTCGCGCCGGAGATCGTTCGGTGAACTCGTCATGCACGCGTGCATCCATAGAACGGTTGGGGCGGGCTGCTTATTCCCGTAAACCGTGAGGAATTTTGTCCGCGACTTTCGAGGCCGGTTCAACCTAGAATTTGGGGTACAGCTAAAGGGCAGGGATCCTTAACCGTAATGAGCCGACTTTACGCCTCGCTTTTGCGCCTCTTTTTGTGCGGTTTGCTGGCCGTTACAGCACCTTTCGCTTGGGCTGACCGGGGGCGTGACGGTGGGGACCGTGACGACCGGGACGCGAGCGAAAGCGGCGGTGAACGTGGCGGCGCCGATCGGGACCGTGCCGATAGCGACCAGGATTATGGCGGCGAAGGCAGCGAGAGTCGCGACTACGACGACAACGACGCGGATTACGGCGGTGAAGGTGGCGAGGGCGGCGACTACTCCGAAGCCGGAGACGACGACGGGCCTTCTGAGAACTCAGGATCGGGTAATTCGGGTCACGGTCACGGCGGTAAGGACGACCCTGTCCACCGGCACGGCCGTCACGGGCGCGCGCTCGACCATCACGAGCGGATTTCCGTTTCGCGCAACGATTTGGGCGAGCGCGTGCGTGCGGGTGAGGCGATCATGCTCACCCATCGCGCCGACATAGCGCGCCGCCTTGAGCGCCGCGACCTGCGCGTCGTGGAGAGTTTCCGGCTAGAGGCAATCGACGCGACGGCCGTGCGCGTTGCCGTGCCGGCCGGCATGAGCGAACGCCAGCTGTTCGATACGCTGCACAAGGTCGACCCGAAGAGCATCGTCACCTTCAACCACGTGTACGACCCGTCAGGCGCACCGTCGATGCTCACCGCCGTGCGTTCGAGCGTGCGGAGCCGGGTGCGGGCAAAGGTGGGCCTGGTGGATGCGGCTGTGGACGCAAAGCATCCGATGCTGCAACAGGTTTCGGTCACCGCCCGGTCATTCGATCCGGTGCCGAAGGCGTTGCCGGATGCGCACGGTACGGCAGTTGCTTCGGTGATTGCGGAAGCGGCGCCCGGTGCCACCGTCTATGCCGCCAACGTGTTCACGCTTTCAACCGACGGGCGCGAGATTGCGACGGCCGATGCGATTGTGCGCGGGCTGGACTGGCTTGCCACGATGCGGATCGCGGTCATCAATTTGAGCTTGACCGGCCCTGCCAACCCGGTGCTCGAAGCGATGATCAAGCGGCTCAACGCGAAGGGTCATATCCTGGTCGCCGCCGTCGGCAACGAAGGGCCGCGCGGGGCGGCGCAGTATCCGGCCGCCTACGACAAGGTCGTGGGCGTCACCGCGGTGGACGGCAAAAACCGCGTCTATCTCTATGCGAACCATGGCGACTACGTCGATTTTGCGGCGCAGGGCGTAGATTTGCGGGTGGCCGATCCGCAGGGCTCGACGGATACGGTTTCTGGAACGTCCTATGCGTCGCCGATCGTTGCCGCGAAGTTGGCGGGCTCGCTCGACACGCCGGACGTGCAGCGCGCTGCGGCCGCGGTGCGAGCGCTCACCGCGGAGGCGCGCGACCTGGGAGCGCCGGGGCGCGACCCGATCTACGGCCACGGTCTCATCGACTGAGTCTTCTCTAAGCGTCGCGTGTGGCCTTCACCAGCTTCTCGAAATCGACGCGGGCGATAGGCTCGAGCTCCTTCGTCAGGCGCGCCGCTTGCTCGGAAGCTTCGATCAGAAAGTCGAAGCCACCGTCGCGCAAGCGCAAGCGCTCGGCCAGCCGCGTATCCAGATGTTCGCGCCTTGCGGCACCCAAGTCCGGGTTCGTTTGCAACTCGGTTTGGATGTCTGTGACCTCCGTCGCCGATTCCAGCGCGCCTTCGACGCCCATCATCGTGCGCAACAATGTCGTGTGGATCCGCGCGCGCAAGGCAGGATCGCGCAGTTCGAACAGGCGCTCGCGGTTGCGGTCATAAACGTCGAGTTCGCGGCGGATCATGCGCAGGATACGCATCGTGACCGGGCCGAACGGATCGCCGATTCCGCGTGCGCGGCTGGCGGTGCCGACCGTGACCCCCAAAAGCGCCATGATCTCGCCGAAGAAGAGCGCGGCTTGCCGCTCGCGCCGCCGCGTATCGACGCGGTGCTCGATCTGGGTGCCGATGAAGCCGCCTGCTGTGGCCAAAACGGCGCCGGCCACGACCGCGGTCAGCGTGTCGAGATTGGAGAGAAAGTCGAACGTTTCGGCTTTGATAGGCATTTAAGGCCGTCCTAGGTGGGGCCGCCAAATGTAGGGGTCTCGCGGCGGGTTGCGAAGGCGGGGCTTTCAGGCTTATGAAAGCGCCCCGCCATTGGGGGATCGTCTAACGGTAGGACTGCAGACTCTGACTCTGCCTGTCTAGGTTCGAATCCTAGTCCCCCAACCAGCCATTTCGCCCGCGATATGACACATGAAAAAACGCCCCGGCTTCGTGGCCGGGGCGCTGTTCGTGTTCGCCTCTACGTTTAGACGAACGTGAAGTCGTCCGAACCCATAGAGGCGAGGGTCGTGCTGGTGAGGATGATGTCGGTGTTTGCGAAGTCGATGAGGACGTCGGCGCCCGACTGGGTCATCACCGCCTGGACCTGGGCGAACGTGGTGATCCCCGTGATCGAGAGCTGGATCGTGTCGTCGCCGAAGTCGTCGAAGTCTGCCACGCTATCGATCCCGCCGTTGTCGGCGAAGACGAAGATGTCGTTGTCGTTGCCGCCTTGGAGGAAGTCGTTGCCACCCCGGCCGGCGAGTGTGTCGGTGCCCGCCTGACCGAGCAGACGGTTCGCGTTAGCATCGCCCGACAGGTTGTCGTTGAACGCCGAGCCCGAGACACCTTCGATGCCCGAATAGGTGTCGCCGGTCGCGTCGCCGCCGGAGAACGTGAAGCTCTGGAGGTCGGCATTGACCGCCGAGGTCGAGGCACCGTAGGCGACGACGTCGTTCGTGCCTGCACCGCCGAAGATTTGGTCGCCGCCGGTGCCGCCGTCGAGCCAGTCGTCGCCGTCGCCGCCGTCGATCAGGTCGTTGC
>JBJXEH010000190.1:0-4924 GCA_046153995.1 Micropepsaceae bacterium | reverse complement strand
GCATCGTTCATTTCACCGAGCACATCCTGTAGCGCGCCCAGCCGTTCGCGAAACGCCTCAGTCCGCCGCTTCGGCCAGAGCGAGGCAAAGAAATCGACCGCATAGCGCAATTTTTTCAGCTTAATCCGAAGCGCGTGCCGCTCCGTCTCGTCCAGCTTCGCAATCCGCTTGCCAACCTTGCGCACCCGCGCGTAGCGCGCAGCCAGCCGCTCTCGCGCAAACTTGTCGGCCGGCAACAACGCCTCACCGCCGCCAGCCGCAGCTTGCGCCCAAGGCCTGAGCAGGGTCGCCGCCGACGTTTCGAACACGAGCTTACGAAACCGCTCCGACCCAAGCGCCGACAGCAACTCGTCCCACGCATGAACCTGCCGCTCGCGCACAAGCTCGGCCAGCGCACTCAGCCGCGCGTCGCCGCCGTGCGCCTCAGCGACGGGCTTGAACACTTCTTCGAGCAGCACGTCGAGATCGCGCGCGCGGCCCAACACGCTGGCGAGCCAGCGCACCTCGTCTTCCATCGGCGCCATCGCAGGCCGGAACGGCGCTGCAAACAGCGCGAGCGCACTACGCAAGCGGCGAAGCGCCACGCGCATCTGATGCACGCCCTCCGCATTGCGCATCTCCACGACGGCAGCCCAATTTCCCGTCATATGGCGTAGGCAATGCGCAATGATAGAACCGAACGCCTCGTCCGCGTTCGCGCGCGGGGGCAGATGCACGCGCTCGGCCGCGACCGGCAAAGACGACGCCTGCCGCACCTGGACGTACCCGCGCTCGGACTTCGACTGCAGCGACAGCACCAAGTCCGAGCCAGCCATTAACGTCCGCGCACACGCGACCAGCGAAGCCGGCGGTCCCCGCAGAAGCTCGAGCTCCACCTCGTTGATCGGGAGTTTGGCTTCGCCGCAGTTGATCGCACCGGAATCGAAAGCAACCTCGATCTCGCTGCCGGCATCCGGCGCGATACGCATCGTCATGCGTTGCGTCTCGGTCCGGAACACCGGGTTCAGCTTGCGCCGTCGCAAAAGCTTGCCGACCGCCGCACGCACGGTATCGTCCTGGATCGCGCTGATACTGGGCCGTTGCTTGCGCACGACCGACTTGATCTCGGTCCGCGTTGCCACGCTGGCACCGTTCACGGTCTTCACCGTCTGTACGAAGCGCCCGCCCTCGTCGCGCACACGCAGCACGTAGCCTGCCTTGCGGAGCACCAAATCGTCGGTGTCGAAATAGGTCGCGTTCAGCGCGCGCGTCCGCGCATGCTGGACCTTGGAGAAGGCAGCCAACGCGGGCGATCCGCGAAGACGCGTAACGGCGTCCTCGGGCCCAACGAATTTGAGCTCGGTCTCGTGTCCCATCGCAGCAAACGCGAGAGCGAATGCCCCCGCAGGTCCTTCCCGCCGCTATTGGCAGGAAGAACCGTGCAACGATCAAGCGTCATAGATTTGTCAGCAAACTGTCACAAACAGCGTCAGCCGTTCCGGCACTGCCAACCGGCGACGCGATAGCCACCCGAGCGTGCGCACGTACGCGACGTGGTCCACCAATCGTACCTGCCGCGCTTGCAGCAAACGCGCACTTCTTGGAAGTCGTTACGGCACTGCCGCGCCGAAACCCGATACCCGCCTGCCTGCCGGCATGAGCGTGGGGACGACCACCAATCACGGCCACCGCGCTTGCAGCAAATCCGCTGCTGCGCGTACTGGACCGGTGTGAACTCAGCAACCGGTGTGACGTTCGCAGCCGTCGAAGACCGCGGAGAAGCTGCTTGAGGCTCGGCTGAAGCCGATCCGCTAGACGCGAGTGACGCCAGCCAAACGGCGCCGACGAAAAAAATCAACCCCCTAAAACTCCATTTCGAACCCATGACACCTCCTACGCGTTGATGCGTAAACTCAAAACGTGCAAGGGGCCCGAAAGTTCCGGCCGGCAGCGTGGCGCTATGGGAGCCGCACGGCGATCCTGGCCGCAGCCAAGTGGGCCTTTGCCCCGCCGATTGTGGCCTCGCCGAAGTGAAAGATCGAGGCCGCAAGCACGGCGCTTGCGTGTCCGTCGCGAACGCCTGCAACCAGATGATCGAGCGTACCCACGCCACCACTTGCGATCACGGGAACATGAACGGCATCGGCCACAGAGCGCGTCAGCTCGATGTCATAACCTTGCTTGCTGCCGTCGCGATCCATGGAGGTCAGCAAGATCTCACCCGCACCAAGCGCCACAACCTCGCGCGCATAGGCGACGGCATCGAGCCCGGTCGCGTTGCGCCCGCCATGCGTGAAAATCTCAAAGCGTCCGCCCGCAACGCGCTTTGCGTCGATGGCAACCACCACCAACTGCGACCCAAACTTCTCCGCCGCCTCGCGCACGATCTCCCGCCTCTGCACGGCTGCCGTATTGATCGAAACCTTGTCCGCCCCGGCAAGCAACAGCGTGCGAATATCCTCGATCGCTCGTACCCCGCCGCCAACGGTCAGCGGCATGAAACAAACCTCGGCAGTCCGCTGCACGACATCGAGCAAGATCCCGCGCTTCTCGTGGCTCGCCGTGATGTCCAGAAAACAAAGCTCGTCCGCGCCCGCCGCATCATACGCGCGCGCCGCCTCGACCGGATCGCCGGCATCTCGCAAGTTCACGAACTGCACGCCTTTAACAACGCGCCCGTCTTTCACGTCGAGGCAAGGAATGATGCGCGTTTTCAGCATCAGTGCGCACCCAACAAAGCCAATGCCGCGGCAGCGTCAACGCGCCCATCATAAAGCGCGCGCCCGCAAATGACGCCCGTAATGTTCTGATGCGCGCGCGCCTTGAGCGCCTTCAGATCGTCGAGTGACCCGACGCCGCCGCTCGCGATCACCGGAATGGACACCGCATCGGCAATCGCTGCCGTCTCCTCGACATTGAGCCCAAGCCCTGTGCCGTCTCGAGCGATGTCGGTGTAGATCAGCGCCGCAACACCGGCGTCCTCAAACCGGCGCGCCAAATCCTGCGCAGCCACATCCGTGACCTCACCCCACCCCGAAACCGCAACCCGTCCGGCTTTCGCATCGATCCCGACCGCAACGCACCCCGGATGCGCGCGCGCGGCTTCGTGGACCAGTTCAGGCTGCTTCACGGCAACGGTGCCCAAGATCACCCGCTTCACACCCGCCTCAAGCCACCGCTCAATCGCCGCGCGATCACGAATGCCGCCGCCGAGTTGAACGGGCAGGGCAGTGCGCTTCAAAACTTTATCGACGGCAGCAGCGTTGCGAGCGCCGCCTTCAACCGCGCCATCGAGATCGACGATGTGTAACCACGAAAACCCAAGTTCCTGGAACGACGCTGCTTGCGCCGCCGGATCGTCGTTGAAGACGGTCGCACTCTCCATCTCGCCGCGCAGCAGCCGCACACACTTGCCACCCTTGAGATCGATCGCGGGGAACAAGATCACGGCCGCCACCGCACGAAATTCTGCAACAACTGCAAACCGAGGGCCTGGCTCTTCTCCGGATGAAACTGCGTCCCGATCATGTTGTCCCGGCCCATCACCGCGGCGAACGCACCGCCATATTCCGTCTCGGCAATCACCGTCTCAGCCCGCGCCGCCGCAAAACAGAAACTGTGCACGAAATAGGCGTGCGCATCTTTCGCATCGTTCAAGTGCGCAATCACCGGATGCTGCCGCGAAACGTTGAGTGTATTCCAACCCATATGCGGAACCTTGAGTGCCGGATCGCTGGGCGTCATCCGCACGACATCGCCTTCGATCCAGCCGAGGCCCGCATGCGTCCCGTGCTCAAGCCCTCGTGTGGCCATCAACTGCATGCCGACGCAAATCCCGAGAAACGGAACGCCGCGCTTCATCACGGCATCCGTAACAACCTCGACCATCCCCGGCACAGCGTTGAGCCCGCGCATACAATCCGCAAACGCTCCGACACCCGGCAGCACGATCCTTTGCGCGCTTCGCACGGCATCCGCACTGTCCGTCACCACAACCCGTGCTGCAATTCCGCCATCGTAGATCGCCCGCGCAATCGCCTTCTCGGCAGACCGCAAGTTCCCCGACCCATAATCGATGATGGCAACGACTTCGCTCACGTCCCAATCCAATCGGCAAGAAATGTCTCGCACGAAGCACCGAAGAAGCGAAGAAGCAACGCGCCGCAGGCGCAACGGAACGGTCAGAATGGCGCTTCGCGCCGGGAGTGGCCTTCGTTTCTTCGTTGCTTCGTGCGAACCTTTTTGATGCCGGAGTTAAATGACTAAGACCCCAAGCTTCCCTTGGTGCTCGGGACTTGCCCAGCGTGCCGCGGATCGACTTCCAGCGCCTGGCGCAGCGCCCGCGCACAAGCCTTGTAGCAACTCTCGGCGATGTGATGGTTGTTCTCGCCGTAGAGGTTTTCGATGTGGAGCGTGATCCCAGCGTTTTGCGCCAACGCCTGGAACCATTCCTTGAACAGTTCCGTATCCATCTCGCCGAGCTTCGCGCGAGAGAACGATACCTTCCAAATGAAGTACGGCCGTGCCGACACGTCGACCGCGCACCGCGTCAGCGTCTCGTCCATCGGAATGAGCGACTGCCCGAACCGGCGGATCCCCTTCATGTCGCCGAGCGCCTTGGCGATCGCGAGCCCGATCACGATCCCGGTGTCTTCGGTCGTGTGGTGAAAGTCGATATGCGTATCGCCCTTAGCCCGCACCTTGAGGTCGATCGACGAGTGCTTCGAAAAGCTCTCAAGCATATGGTCGAGAAACCCGATCCCCGTCTTGATGTCGTACGTCCCCGACCCGTCAAGGTCGAGGCTCACGGAAATGTCTGTCTCGCGCGTCTTGCGATCGACGCTGGCCTTGCGCATGGAAATCAGCCTTTCAAGCCCTTTGCGAACGAGAGGTCCGCCGTCATATAGCAGGTGTCGAAAGTATGCGCGAAAAGGCACTCCCGAAT
>JBJXEH010000189.1:0-14477 GCA_046153995.1 Micropepsaceae bacterium | reverse complement strand
ATGCGTTTGTTGTCGAGCACGCGCGGGTCCAATTTCACTCAGGAGATGGAAATTACCCCAATCCACGGCAAGGGGCGTAGAAATTTTATTGTGATGGTGAGGGGCGGGGTAAGGGGCTGATTTTGTTGGTGGCGTCACCTCGTGGCTTGGGGGGAGGGAGTGCCCCGCCGGAATTTCGACGAACAACCCCATGTACCCTAACTTTAGGCGCCGGAGGTCGCTTGGCCGCCCGTGCTGGAAACCGCCGGGGAGGGGATCCCCCACGCGTTTTGAGCGAACAACCCCATGTACCCGAGGTTTAGAGGCCGGGCGGGCTCGGCGCCTGCGCCATACCCGCCGCGTTTGCCCGGCCGCTCTGCGCCGCTGGTGCCGTTTGCCGTGGTGCCGCCGAGGGGTCATTGCAAAGCCGCTCGCTCTTACGTTCGAATAAGTCTAAGAAATATAGAACATATAAAGAACATAAGCAAGAGGCAGAATGAGCTAAGCCGCGCGGGGCTTCACGTGAGTTCGAGGCTGCGCTGCGCATGTTTAAGCACGGCATCGACTTGCGCGCGCTCGACACCGGGAAACCTGGTCAGAAACTCATCCACCGTTGCGCCGCCTTCGATGTTTTCGAACAGCGCTTTCACCGGCACGCGCGTGCCCTTGAAAAGCCAGACGCCGACGACTTTCCTAGGAATCCGCTCGACCGCGGGGCACTGCGACCAGCCGATCATGCGGGTAAGGGTGGTGCGATTGGTGCGGAAACGCAAGCAGCGGCGAGGGTCTAAGGGCGGTGCTCCTTACTGGCAAGGCGCCGATTTCGGTCAAGGTGGCGCGGAGCAATTCAGCGAGGACTTCTCCATAACGTGTCGGCGAGTTCTCTTCGTCTTGCATAATTTCGTAATGTATAGCCCAGGACCGATTCATGACGTTCCGCGCCCGATTCCGCTTCAAGCTTATATCACCGCTTCAGGTCGATAAGGGTGCCCCGCTTGATTTGACTGTACCCGGCCTCGGCGCCGTGACCTTCGAGATGGGGGACGAAGCCCACCCGGTCGGTCACTGGGTTGTCGCAAAGATGGATGGTTTCGCAACGGAAGACGAAGCACGCCAAGCCGGCCAACGATTGGGAGACGTTCTTCTCATCGTAGGTGCGGTTGCCAGGCTGGGTATCGATGTGGGCTTTGGCCGTTCAACACTTCAGTTCAGCGAGGCTATCCACGCCGCTGTTCGCGAGAAGACCGGAAGGGAACTGCGAACCGAAACGCATGGTCTCATGGTCTACAAGAAGGACAGCGTCTCCATCGTCGGCACGGAGGCACGAGGCAGCTTATTGATCGGTGCGCAAGCGTTTGAAGGGCGCCTAGTCACCTGGATCGAACCGTCATTCGCATTGACTGATCGACAGCGGAACTGCGCAGCTCTCATCAATGACTCGTTTTTCCTGACGCAGACTGAGGGTCAGTTCATCTTGCGCATTTCGGCGGTCGAAGCCTTGTGCGATCAGACCGTTCGCGATGCGCGATATGTGGCGGCGATAGAAGTCCTTGAGCAGCAGCTCAATGCGCTAGCAATCGATGGCGAGATTCACGAAACACTGAAGCGAACTCTGGCCAACGCCAAGCGTGAATCGTTGCGTCAGGCATACATGATCAAGTTCCGCACGTTGCGGTCGGTAGCCGAAGCAAAAGCGTTCGATTCTTTGTACAACATGCGCAGCAAACTCGTTCACGATGGGATAGGCCGGGGCACGCTTAACGAAGCCACCAACTCAGCCCTGCAGCTCGCGACCGAACTGTTGGAAGCAGACTTACGCGCCGATTCAATTCGCTGATCAACATCGCGGACAGCTGGAGCAGGGAGGCGCGATGGCTCGGTCGTTTGAGTTCGAGTAAATACGGGAACGGTTTATCTATTTCCCTGCGAGGCCGCGTCAGCAGGGTCGGCAAGGATCCACCTTCGCTAAAGCTTCGGTGGACGCGGTGCCGGCGGTCCCAGGGAGGTTGGGTTCATTCGGACGTTGCGGTGTTCCTACCATGCCAGCAGTTGCAACCCGCTGATGCCGGCGAAGTCGGTGGGGTTGCGGGTGACGAGGGTGCAGCGGTGGACGAGGGCGTGGGCTGCGATCATGTGGTCGAGCAGCTTGCGGCGCGAGTAGCCTGCGCCGGCCACGATCTTGCCGTACATGTCGGCGGCGGCTTCGTCGAAGGCGAGCGCGGGGATGGCCTTCAGCATGACGTCGAGCCGCGCCCTTCGTACCGCAGCGTTCGCCGGATCGCGGTAGACGCCTCCTTCGAGTTCCACGCGGGTCACGATTGAGATTAGAACGGCGCCGCTGAGCGCCGCGACGTTGGCGGTGATCGCGGGGTCGCCGTCGCGTAGGTCGATGGCGACGTTCGTATCCAAAAGGAACGCCATGTCAGAGGCGCGGCCGCTCGGCGAGGTCTTCGCCGTCGCGCTTCTCGACGGACGGCGGTGCCGGCAGCGCGTTCAGCTGCGCGATCATCTCGGCCACGGACATTGCGGCCGGATATAGTGTCACCACATCTCCGGAGCGCACGGCGATAAGTTCGACGTTCTCGCCGAAGGCGATGTCTTTGGGGAGGCGGATCGCTTCGCTGTTGCCGCTGCGAAAGGTCCGGGTTTTGGCGATGGTCATGACGGGTCACTTTTGGTATATACGTGTATATACAATATCTGTGACGTCGATGCAAGGCGGTTTTCTGAGAAGAAACGGGGGCGTTTGGCGAGTAAGGGCCGGCCGGAGGCCGGCGCTCCCAGGCTAGAACTGCGCGATGGCTAGTGCGGCTAGCGCTAGGGCGCCGATCCAGATGGCTATGCGGGCGTGGGCGGTTTGTTGGGTTTGGGCGTCGGCTATGGCTCGGGTCGAGTCTGGGTGGAGGCGTAGGCCGTTGGTTGAGAGCATGGCTGCGATTTGTTCGGCGTTTTTCAGGACTTCGGGGAGGGCGGTGAGCGCGCGGCCGAGCGAGTTCATGCCCTCGGCGGCTTGGTTTAGGCGGGCTTGGGGGCCGACGGATTCGATCATCCATTGTTCGACGATGGGTTTTGCGGACTCCCAGATCGAGTGTTGCGGGTCGAGTTGTCTTGCGACGCCTTCGACGACGACCATTGTTTTTTGCAGCATCGCGAGTTGCGGCTGCATTTCCATGTCGAAGAGGCGGGTGACTTCGAAGAGCTGCGTCAGCAGGCGCGCCATCGACATGGTGCTTGCGGGGCGGCCGAAGATCGGTTCGCCGATCGCGCGGAGCGCTTGTGCGAAGTCTTCGACGCTGTGGCGCGGGGGCACGAAGCCGACGGCCAGATGGATGTCGGCGACGCGGCGGTAGTCGCGGGCGAGGAAGCCTGCCAGCGTTTCGGCCATGAAGCGGCGCGAGAGCGGGTCGAGCCTTCCCATGATGCCGAAGTCGACCGCGACGAGATTGCCTTTGGCGTCCACGAACAAATTGCCGGGGTGCATGTCGGCGTGGAAGAACCCGTCGCGCAGCGCGTGGCGTAGGAAGCTTTGGATGACGTTCGTTGCGATGCGCTTTAGGTCGTGGCCCTTCGCGCGCAGCGTGTCGATGTCTTTGAGCGGCGTCGCGTCGATCCATTCGGTGGCGAGGACGCGGCGGGTTGTGAAGTCCCAGTCGACTTCGGGGACACGGAAGCCGGCGTCGGTTTTGATGTTGCCGGCGAACTCGGCGGCGGCCGCAGCTTCGAGGCGCAGGTCCATTTCGATGACGACGGAGCGAGCGAGCGTGTCGACGCCAGCCGCCGGTTTCATGCGGCGCGCTTCCTCGCCGCCGAAATACTCGGCTTGGCGGGCGGCCCAGGCGAAGGCTTCGAGTTCGCGCGCGAAGTCGCGTTCGATGCCGGGGCGCAGGACTTTGATGGCGCGGAATTGTTTGGGTTCGCCTTCTTTCGTGCGCAGTTCGACCTTGTGGACTTGTGCGATCGATGCGGCGGCGACGGCTTCGCCGATGTCACCGAGGCGCGCGACGTTCTCACCAAGCTCTTCGGTTAGGATCTGACGTGCTTGGTCGGCAGGGAATGGGGGCAGGCGATCTTGCAGCTCCGACAAGTCGCGCGCGATGGCGGGGCCGATGACGTCGGGGCGGGTCGCGATGAACTGGCCCATCTTGATGTAGCTGGGGCCGAGCTTCGTGAGCGCGCGGGCGAGGCGTTCGCCGCTGCGGCCTTGGGATTCGGCTTTCGATTTCGGGAAGATGTATTTGAGGAGCTTCGCTTGCGGTGGCGCCAGCTCGTCGTTCCACTCTGGTGGCGGCAGTACGCCGTAGCTCCCGAGCACGCGTCCCGCGCGCATCAATCGGCCGATCATGGCGAAGCTCTTGAACATCAGCGCTTCCAGCCCGAGTGCATTGCGACGATGCCGCCGGTCATGTCGCGCCACTTCACCTGTTTGAAGCCGGCGGCGGTGGTCATGTCGGCGAATTGTTGTTGGGGCGGGAAGCGGCGGATGCTTTCGACCAGATATTGATACGACGCGCGGTCGTTCGTGACGGCTTGGCCGATCAGCGGGATCGCGTTGAACGACCAGAAATCGTAGAGGTTCGAGAGCAGCGCGTCGTTCACCTTCGAGAATTCGAGACAGAGGAAATGGCCGCCGGGTTTGAGAACGCGGTGGGCTTCAGCCAGAGCCTTGTCGATGTGCGTGACGTTGCGGATGCCGAACGCGATCGTGTAGGCGTCGAAGCTGGCGTCCGGCATCGGCAGTTTTTCCGCGTCGCCGCAGGAGAAGGTCACGCGCTCTGCGAGGTTGCGTTCGTGCGCGCGTTCGCGGCCGACGGCGAGCATCTCCGGATTGATGTCGCAGACGACGGCGTTGCCGGGTTTGTCTTTCAAACGCTCGAGGAAACGGAACGCGATGTCGCCGGTTCCGCCGGCGACGTCCAGCAGCTGCATGCCGGGCGCCGGTGCGAGCCAGTCGATCAACGCGTCTTTCCAGAGACGATGCACGCCCATCGACATCAGGTCGTTCATGACGTCGTAGCGGTGGGCGACGCTTGAGAAAACTTCGCCGACGAGGCGCGATTTCTCGTCCTCCGCGACGGTGCGGAAGCCGAAGGAAGCGGTGGGTTTTTCGTCACTCATCGGGTTCACCCTTACATAGTGCTCGCAAATTCCTTGAGCTAGGTTACACAGCGTCCCATGCCGGAATTGCCCGAAGTCGAAACCGTGCGCCAGGGCCTCGTGCCCGTGCTCGAGGGCCGTAGATTCGCGCGCGTGATCGCGCGGCGCGGCGATTTGCGCTTTCCCCTGCCCGCAAAGTTTGCCGAACGGTTAACAGGGCGGCGGGTCGAGAAGCTGACGCGCCGGGCAAAATACATCCTCGCGCATCTCGACGGGGACGAGGTGTTGATCATGCATCTGGGCATGTCGGGGCGGTTTTCGATCGAGGGTGCGAAGGTCGGGCGGTTCGTGCATGCGACGCCCGAGGCGGGTAAGCACGACCACATCGTGTTCGAGACGGACAAGGGTGCGCGCGTGACGTTCACGGATCACCGGCGCTTTGGGATGATGGATCTGTTCAAGGCGTCGGAGGTTTCGACGTACAAATTCTTGGCGGCGCTTGGGCCTGAGCCGCTGTCGGCGGCGTTTTCGCCGGCGACGTTGGATGAGGCGTTGAGGGACAAGCGCACGCCGATCAAGGCGGCGCTGCTCGATCAGCGCGTCGTGGCAGGGCTCGGCAATATCTATGTGTGCGAGGCGTTGTTTCGTGCGGGCATTTCGCCGAAGCGGGAGGCTTCTACGATTCCGGGCGAACGGTCGCGGCGCCTGGTGCCGGAGGTGAAGGCGGTGTTGCGTGCTGCGATCAAGGCGGGCGGATCGAGCTTGCGCGACTACAAACAGGCGAACGGGGAGCTTGGGTATTTTCAGAAGAGCTTCTCGGTTTACGACCGGGAAGAGGAGCCCTGCCTAAAGAAGGGCTGTACCGGTGTCGTGCGCCGGATCGTGCAGTCCGGGCGTTCGACGTTCTTTTGTGCGGCGTGTCAGCGGTAGAAGGTTTGAAACGCCAAGATCGCCAAGCCGCTTGTGTTCGATAGCAAGCTCTGTGCCGCGTCGGCACCGCAAGAAGAAATTTCCCGCAAAGCCGCTAAGCCACAAAGAAGAAAGTGGTCCATTCCGGTGCGAAGCGCCTTTCGGACGATGGATCGCGCCTTCGGCGCGGGGTGCTTCTTTCTTTGCGGCTTAGCGGCTTTGCGGGAAATTTCTTTCAGTGCTTGTCGCGGCACGGTGTTTCCCGGTTTGCACCGGCGGCTTGGCGTGCTTGGCGTTTCATCTCTTGTGTGGCGCGCGGTTTGTGCTTGGGCTAAACCGCTCGCCACAATTCAGGTGGTGAGCTCATGACTTTTGAAACGATCAAAGCCGAAGCGCGTGGTGCGGTGTTGTTGATTACGCTGAACCGGCCGCAAGCGCTGAATGCGTTGAACGCGCAGCTTGTGGCTGAGTTGGCTAAGGCGCTTGAGCAGGCTGACGCGAATTCGGGTGTGCGCGCGGTTGTGCTGACGGGATCGGAGAAGGCTTTTGCGGCCGGCGCCGACATTAAGGAGATGCAGCCTAAGAGTTATGCCGACACGTACGCGCAAGATCTCTTTGGCGGGTTTCACGACCGGTTTACGGCGTTTCGCAAGCCGGTGATTGCGGCGGTTGCGGGGTTTGCGCTCGGTGGTGGGTGCGAGCTTGCGATGATGTGCGATTTCATTATTGCCGCCGACAACGCGAAGTTCGGGCAGCCGGAGATCAAGCTTGGCGTGATGCCCGGTATCGGCGGCACGCAGCGGCTGACGCGCTTTGTGGGTAAGTCGAAGGCGATGGAAATGTGCTTGACGGGGCGCATGATGGATGCGGCCGAAGCCGAACGCTCAGGGCTTGTAAGCAGGGTGGTGCCGCTCGCCGAATTGGTGAATGAGGCGATGAAGGCGGCCGAGACGATCGCCGAGATGTCGGGGCCCATCGTGATGATGACGAAAGAGACGATCAACCGCGCCTACGAGACCACGCTTAGCGAAGGCGTCAGGTTCGAGCGGCGGCTTTTTCATTCGATGTTTGCGACAGCCGACCAGAAAGAAGGCATGGCCGCCTTCGTCGAGAAGCGGAAGCCTAAGTTCGAGCACCGTTGACGATTGTGACGCAGGTTTTTGCGGGTTGACGCTGGTTTCCGGCCCCGTCTATAACCCGCGTCCCCTGGGCCACAGGGCAAGGGAAGCAAAGGGTTTATCCACATGGCGAATATCCGCTCGGCAGCCAAAGCAGCGCGCAAAGGTAAGCGCCGCGAGGCCGTCAATACTGCGCGGAAGAGCCGTGTTCGCACCCATATCCGCAAGGTCGAGGAGGCTATCGCCTCGGGCGACGCCAAGGCGGCCCAAGCGGCTTTGCAGGCGGCGCAGCCGGAGATCATCCGCGGCGCCAACAAGCGGATCCTTCATAAGCGCGCGGCGGCGCGTAAAGTGTCGCGTCTGACGAAGCGCGTGAAGGCGCTCTCCAAGTAACGTACGGGCGCGTTCTGCCCATTGCCCCCTTTCGGTTGTTAAAGGGCGCTGCGTTCTCCATTTCGGTTTCATTTGTCCCAAGGTTTCGTGCGCCGCGCGTTTGCCTGTGCACGGTGTGCGCTTTCGCGGTATGCCGCGGCGCGATCGCCCGGTCTTGTTCCGTGTACGGACTATCTTCCGAACTACCACATTGACGGATCGATGACGCGCTTCTAAAGCGTAGGAAATACCTCATGTTTCGTGTGACCGGTGTGCACAAGAAATTCGAGGCAGCGTCGCGGTCCGCGCCGTCATGAATGTGTTTTAATGCGCACGAAGTGCATGTTCTCGGATTGGACTACTTTTCCCGTTCAAACGGATGTTGTATGGTTAAGGTGCGATTAAGCATGGGGCTACGACAGTGAAGATAACAAAGAAGAAGGCGCGAGAAGCGCAGGTTCGTAGAGCAGGCGGTTTTGGAGCCGCGACGTCTTAAGGCACCAGGCCCGGTTCTTGGGTCTCGTCTTTACAATTATTAACTTTCGGTTTTTTGGGCCGCGGATTTCCGCGGAGGGCCGGATTTTGCCCGGTGGGGGAGCGTCGGAACGTCATGGGTTATGCCGGAGACATCACGTCGGCTGAGGCTTGGGAGCTCTTGAAGGGCGACCCTAAGGCCCAGTTGGTCGATGTGCGCACGGCCGCCGAATGGACGTTCGTTGGCGTGCCCGATCTCGCCGGGGCAGGGCGGAAGGCCTTGTTCGTGGAATGGCAGGTCTATCCCGGCATGGGTAGGAATGCTGCGTTCGAAGATGCAGTGGCGGAGCGCTTGACGGCTGTTGGGGCCACGACCGTGACGCCGGTTTTTTTCCTTTGCAGGTCGGGCGCGCGCAGCCAAGCGGCAGCGCGGGCGATGACGGCGAAGGGTTTTGCGAAGTGCTTCAACGTGGCCGACGGTTTCGAAGGGGATGTCGATTCCGGCCGGCACCGCGGAAGCATGAATGGGTGGAAGGCCAGCGGTCTTCCGTGGGTGCAGTCCTAGCGTAGCCACGAAAAGGGCATCGGCTCGCGCGAGGATAGTTGGGGCGTTAATGCGAACGGGTCTCCGTCCGCGGTTTCCAAAGTTTGGTAATGACATTGAGCGCGGACAGGATTCTACTGTCGGAGGGGCGCTGTTCAATGAGACGTGCAGTACAGCCTTCGTTCGTTCAAGTGGAACACCACCGGCGAGCGATGGTTTTGGGGCAGCAAGGCAAAAAAAGGGACAAGAACAGTGACCTCTCAAGAAGCAAAACCCGTCAGTGAGAATTTTGAAGCGAATTGGCAGCGCGTGTGCGAGCGGCTCAAGGGTGAACTTGGCGCGCGGTATCAGTATTGGGTGGCGCCGTTGCGCGTGCTCTCGGCCGAAGGCGATCGCGTCGTTATCGCGTGCCCGAGCCGGTTCGACCGGGACAAGGTCGTCGAAAGCCACGGCGACCGCATTCTGGCGCTGATCCAAGAGTTGGACGCATCGTTTGTGCATGTCGATTTCGTCGTAGACTCGCGTCCCCGTGCGGTACAGCCGCAAGCGGCGAGCGCGCGGGCGACAACGATCGACAGCCTTGGCGCGACGTCCGCCGATCCGGTGCTGGTGACGGGTTCTATTCCGTTGAACAAGACCTATACGTTCGAAACCTACGTCACGGGCAAGTCGAACCAGATCGCGTTTAACGAGGCGAAGCGTACGGCGGATGCGGATTTGCCCGTTGCCAATCCGTTGTTCTTGTTCGGCTCCACGGGGCTTGGCAAGACGCATTTAATGCACGCACTCGCCGCGCGGAAACTGCAGCGCAATCCGAATTTGCGCGTGCTGTTCATCACGGCCGAGACCTTCATGCGGTTGTTCGTGACCGCGCTGAAGGCGAACGACACCATGTCGTTCAAGAGCCTGGTGCGTGACGTCGATCTGCTGCTCGTCGACGACTTGCATTTCATTTTGGGCAAGTCGGCGACGCAGGACGAAATGCTGGCCGCGTTCGATTGGCTTTCCGACAATCAGAAGCAGATCGTCGTTTCCGCGGATCGTTCGCCGTCGCTGTTCGAGGGACTTTCCGATCGCGCGCGGTCGCGGCTTCTCAAAGGCGCGTCGATCGAGATTGCGCCGACCGACTTCGAGCTTCGCCTCGCCATTTTGGAAACGAAGGCGCGAGTGATCGCGCGGGAGCGTCCGGGCTTCGTGCTGAACACGCAAGCGGCGCATTTCATGGCGCAGCGGATTGCCACGAATACCCGCGAGCTTGAGGGGGCGCTTGGCCGTGTCGTCATGCAGAGCGAAGGCAACCGGCCGATCTCGATCGAGAACCTCAACCAGTGGCTCGCCGATTTCCTGCGTGCGTACGACCGCCGGGTCACGATCGACGAGATCAAGCGCAAGGTCGCCGATCACTTCAACTTGAAGACGACCGATTTGGAGTCGCCGAACCGTTCGCGGTCTATCGTACGGCCTCGTCAAATCGCAATGTTCTTGGCGCGCAAGCTCACGCCCAGGTCGTATCCAGAGATCGGCCGGCGTTTCGGTAATCGCGACCACACGACGGTAATGCATGCGGTGGAGACGATTCAGCGTTTGACCACGATGGATCCGGCGTTTGCGGACGAGGTCGAACAACTGCGTCTGTCGATCCGCAATTGGCCGACGGATACGACTTCCGGCGCTGCCCGGCCGGGCGCTTCACCGGAGGGCGATCAGCCGCAAGTTTGAGGGTAAATTTCCCTTCTAGATCAATGCTTTAAATAGGGCGTCCCGGGGCGAATTTCAGTTCCCTTGGGGCGCCTTCTGCCGTTATATTGACCATAGCGTTGCCGCGCCTGATTGTGCGCGGCGCTTTTGTCTTCACACCCCCTTATTTCCAACCGGACAAGCGCATGCGGATTACCATCGAACGGGCGAGCTTTCTCAAAGCGTTGGCCCATGTACAAAGCGTCGTCGAACGCCGCAACACGATCCCGATCCTCTCGAATGTTTTGCTGCATGCGGAAAAGGGGAAGCTGTCGCTGACGGCGACAGACCTCGACATAGAGGTCGTGGAGACCGTCGCGGCTGATGTCGTGCGCGGCGGTGCGACGACGGCTTCCGCACATACGCTGTTCGACATCGTGCGCAAGCTGCCGGACGGCGCGCAGGTGGAGCTGCAGTACGGCGAGAACGACGGCCGTGTGACGCTGTCGGCGGGGCGTTCGAAGTTTCAGCTGCAGGCTCTGCCGCGGGAGGACTTTCCGGCGATGGCGGCGGGCAACCTGCCGCACAAATTTTCGTTGCCGTCGAAGGATTTGGGCGAGTTGATCGACAAGACGCGGTTCGCGGTTTCGACCGAAGAGACGCGTTACTACCTGAACGGTATTTACCTTCACGCGCATCCGGAGAAGAACAAGACGTTTCTGCGCGCAGTGGCGACCGACGGGCACCGCTTGGCGCGGTATGAACTAAATGCGCCGAAGGGTGCGGCCGAGATTCCGGGCATCATCGTGCCGCGCAAGACGATCAACGAAGTGCGCAAGCTGATCGAGGATATCGAAGATGCCGTCGAGATTTCGATCTCGGAGACGAAGATCAAGTTTTCGCTGGGCAGCGTGACACTGACCTCGAAGCTGATCGACGGGACGTTCCCGGAGTATCAGCGGGTTATTCCGTCCGGCAACGACAAGATGCTTGAGGTCGTTTGCGACGAGCTGAAAGAAGCGGTCGACCGCGTTTCGACGGTTTCGACGGAAAAGTCGCGTGCGGTGAAGCTTAATCTCGACAAGGGCAAGCTGACGCTCAGCGTCGTGAGCCCTGAAGCGGGCACGGCGACCGAGGAACTCTTGATCGACTACAAGAACACGCCGATCGAGATCGGATTCAACGCGCGCTACATCATGGACATTTTGGAGCGGGTCGACGGGGCGAAGGCGGTGTTCGCATTCTCCGACGCCGGTTCGCCGACGCTCGTGCGCGACAGCGACGGGGATGCCGCCCTCTACGTTTTGATGCCGATGCGGGTGTAAGGCTTACATGAGTTTGGGTGAGGTCAGAGCTGAGGCTGCGCCTCGCGCGCAGGCGCGGGCCGCGATCACGCGCCTGATGCTGACCAATTTCCGCTCGTACGGGATGCTGGATCTGAAGGTGGAGCCGGGGCACGTGGTGCTCGTCGGGCCGAACGGCGCCGGCAAGACAAACGTGCTGGAGGCATTGTCCACGCTGGCGCCCGGGCGCGGTTTGCGCGGTGCGAAGCTCGGCGAAATGGCGCGGTCGTTGCCGGGCGAAAGCGCGGCGCGGCCGTGGGCGGTTTCGGCGACGCTGGCCGCACCTGCCGGCGAGACGCAGCTTGGCGTCGGGTTTTTGCCCGGCGGCGAGGAGGCGGTGACGAAGCGTGCGGTGCGTGTTGACGGTGTGCCGGTGGCGAACCCGGCGGCGCTGGCGGAGAGGGTGCGACTGATTTGGCTGGCGCCTTCGATGGACCGGTTGTTCATCGACGGCGTGTCGGAGCGGCGGCGATTTTTGGACCGGCTGATTGCGAGTTTCGATCCGGCGCATGCGCGGCGCTGGGGCGCCTACGAGATTGCGATGCGCGAGCGGCTGAGTGCGTTGCGCGCCGGTGCGCAATCGGCGTGGCTGACTGCGTTGGAGCGCACGATTGCCGAGACCGGTGTCGTCGTTGCGGTGTCGCGGCTCGAGGGCTTGGCGCGGCTTGCGCGGTCTATGGAGGAGCAGCGGGCATCCGTGTTTCCGCGCGCCGACATCGCGGTCGCTGGGACGGTCGAAACTCTGCTGGAGCAGCATGCGGCGGTCGATGTCGAGGATCAGTTTGCAGGGATGCTGGTGCAGTCGCGCGGCGCCGATGCCGAGGCTAGGCGCACGAGCGCGGGACCGCATCTGACGGAGTTCGTCGTCAAGCACCGTGAGAAGGGCCGGCCGGCTCAGGAGTGTTCGACGGGCGAGCAGAAGGCGCTTTTGATCCGGCTTGTGCTGGCGAGCGCGGGGTTGCCCGCGCCGGGTGCGCCGGAGACGCCGGTGCTTTTGCTCGACGAGATTGCGGCGCATCTGGACGAAGGGCGCAGGCGGGCGCTGTTCGACGAGATCGATGCCTTGAATGTGCAGGCCTGGATGACGGGCACGGATGCGCCGGCGTTTGCGGCGCTCGAGGCTCGCGCGCAGTTCAAGCGCGTGGGCGAGGGCCAAATCCGGCCGATGTGATTGTTCGAATTGGAAGTACGGCAATGGCAAAAGACAAAGACGGCGCGGAAGAATATGGCGCGGACTCGATCAAGGTCTTGAAGGGCCTCGATGCGGTGCGCAAGCGCCCCGGCATGTATATCGGCGACACGGACGATGGGTCCGGGTTGCACCACATGGTGTACGAAGTCGTCGATAACGCGATCGACGAGGCGTTGGCGGGTCATGCGACGGAAGTGAACGTGTGCTTGAACGCCGACGGTTCGTGCACGGTCTACGACAACGGGCGCGGCATCCCGACCGATATTCACGCGGAAGAGGGCGTGTCGGCGGCCGAAGTGATCATGACCCAGCTGCACGCGGGCGGAAAGTTCGACCAAAATTCGTACAAGGTTTCGGGCGGTTTGCACGGCGTGGGCGTGTCCGTCGTGAACGCACTATCCGAATGGCTTGATTTGCGTATTTGGCGCGACGGAAAAGAGCACTATGTGCGTTTCCGTAATGGCGATCCCGAGGCGCCACTGAAGGTTGTCGGCGAGAACAAGGACAAGCGCGGCACGGAGGTGACGTTCTTGCCGGCGTCGACAACGTTCACGAAAACCGAGTTCGATTTCGCAACGCTGGAGCACCGCTTGCGCGAGCTCGCGTTCTTGAACTCGGGCGTCACGATCAAGTTCGCGGATGCACGTGGGGTCGAGCGTAAGGAAACGACGCTGCACTATGACGGTGGCGTCGAGGCGTTCGTGCGCTATCTCGACCGCACGAAGACGCCGTTGATTTCGAAACCGATCACGTTCAAGACCGAGAAAGACGGGATTACCGTCGAAGTTTCGATGTGGTGGAACGACAGCTACCACGAGAACATGTTGTGCTTCACGAACAACATTCCGCAGCGCGACGGCGGCACGCATTTGGCGGGCTTCCGCGGGGCGCTGACGCGCGTGGTCAACGGCTATGCGAACGAGAGCGGGTTGGCGAAGAAGGAGAAGGTCGCGTTGACCGGCGAAGACTGCCGCGAGGGATTGACCTGCGTGCTGTCGGTGAAGGTGCCCGATCCCAAGTTCTCGTCGCAGACGAAGGATAAGCTGGTTTCGTCGGAAGTGCGCCCGGTCGTCGAGGGCGAGGTGAACCAGCAACTCGGCAGTTGGTTCGAGGAGCATCCGAATGAGGCGAAAGCCGTCGTCGGCAAGGTGATCGAAGCGGCGGCGGCGCGCGAGGCGGCGCGCAAGGCGCGCGAGCTGACGCGCAAGAAGAGCGGCTTCGACGGCGGGTTGCCGGGCAAGCTTGCCGACTGTCAGGAGCGCGATCCGGCGAAGGCCGAAATCTTCATCGTCGAGGGCGACTCGGCGGGCGGATCGGCGAAGCAGGGACGCAACCGGTTGAATCAGGCGGTGCTGCCGTTGCGCGGCAAGATCTTGAACGTGGAACGCGCGCGGTTCGACAAGATGCTGTCGTCGGGCGAGATCGCGACATTGATCACGGCGCTGGGCACCGGGATCGGGCGCGAGGAGTTCGCGCCGGACAAGCTGCGCTACCACAAGATCATCATCATGACCGACGCCGACGTGGACGGCGCCCATATCGCGAGCCTGCTGATGACCTTCTTTTATCGTGAAATGCCCAAGCTGATCGAAAAAGGTCATTTATATTTGGCCATGCCACCGCTGTACCGGCTGACGCAAAAGGGCACATCGATTTACGCGCGTGACGACGCCGACAAAGAATTGCTAGTGAAAACCAAATTTGATTCGCGTGGCAAGGTCGAAGTCAGCCGGTTTAAAGGTTTGTGTGAAATGCCGCCCGCACAACTGAAAGAA
>JBJXEH010000188.1:0-5866 GCA_046153995.1 Micropepsaceae bacterium | reverse complement strand
ACATCATCACGAAAGGCCGCGACTGGATCATCGACGAGATGAAGAAGTCGGGCTTGCGCGGTCGCGGCGGTGCAGGCTTTCCGACCGGTCTCAAATGGTCGTTCATGCCGAAGGCGTCCGACGGCCGTCCGGCGTACCTCGTCGTCAACGCGGACGAGTCCGAACCGGGAACGTGCAAAGACCGCGATATCATGCGGCACGATCCGCACACGCTGCTCGAAGGCTGCTTGATCGCGAGCTTCGCTATGAACGCTCACGCTTGTTACATCTACGTGCGCGGCGAGTTTCGTATCGAATACAAGCGCCTCGAGGCGGCAATCGAGGAATGTTACGCAGCGGGCTTGTTCGGGAAGAACGCGGCCGGTTCCGGCTGGGACTTCGACTGCTACGTCCACCATGGTGCGGGCGCCTACATCTGCGGCGAAGAAACCGCGCTGCTCGAAAGCCTCGAAGGCAAGAAGGGCATGCCGCGCCTAAAGCCGCCGTTCCCGGCGAACGTCGGGCTCTACGGCTGCCCCACCACGGTGAACAACGTGGAGTCGATCGCGGTCGCGCCGGAAATCCTCCGCCGTGGCGCCGCGTGGTTCTCGGCGCTCGGCCGCCCGAATAACACCGGCACAAAACTCTTCTGTATCTCCGGCCACGTGAACAAGCCCTGCAACGTCGAAGAGGAAATGGGCATACCACTCCGCGAACTCATCGAAAAGCATTGCGGCGGCGTGCGCGGCGGTTGGGACAATCTTCTGGCAGTGATTCCGGGCGGCTCGTCCGTGCCGCTGATACCGAAGTCGATCTGCGATACGGTCCTGATGGATTTCGATAGCTTGCGCGACGTGAAAACGGGCCTCGGCACGGCGGCCGTCATCGTCATGGACCGCTCCACCGACATCGTGAAGGCGATCGCCCGTCTTGCGCGCTTCTACAAGCACGAATCCTGCGGCCAGTGCACGCCGTGCCGCGAAGGCACCGGCTGGATGTGGCGCGTGATGGAACGCCTCGTCACCGGCGATGCCGAACCAAAGGAAATCGATCTCCTGCTCGAAGTGACCTATCAAGTCGAAGGCCACACGATCTGCGCGCTCGGCGACGCGGCGGCGTGGCCGATCCAAGGTTTGATCCGCCACTTCCGAACCGAAATCGAACGCCGCATCAACGCTAAGCGCGCGGGCAAACCCGCGATGGCGGCGGCGGAATAGAGCAATGACCAAACTTATTATCGACGGTAAAGAGATCGAAGTTCCGGCGGACTACACGCTGCTGCAGGCGTGCGAGGCGGCGGGCGCCGAGATACCGCGCTTCTGCTACCACGAACGCCTGTCGATCGCGGGCAATTGCCGCATGTGCCTTGTCGAGTTGAAGGGATCGCCGAAGCCGGTAGCGTCCTGCGCGTGGGGCGTGCGCGATTGCCGCCCGGGCCCGAACAACGAACCGCCCGTCGTGAACACGAAGTCCACGCTCGTGAAAAAGGCGCGCGAAGGCGTGATGGAATTCTTGCTCATCAACCACCCGCTTGACTGCCCGATCTGCGACCAGGGCGGCGAGTGCGATCTGCAGGACCAAGCAATGGCCTACGGCCACGCGAAGTTCACCCGCTTCGAGGAAAACAAGCGCGCCGTCACCGACAAGAACATGGGCCCGCTCGTCAATACGATCATGACGCGCTGCATCCACTGCACGCGCTGCGTCCGCTTCGCAGCGGAAGTGGCTGGCGTCGACGAGATCGGTGCCACCGGCCGCGGCGAGGATATGGAGATCACGACGTACCTCGAGCATGCGGTATCATCGGAACTCTCCGGCAACGTGATCGACCTATGCCCGGTGGGTGCGCTGACGTCGAAGCCGTACAAATTCAACGCACGCCCGTGGGAACTTACGAAGACGGAATCCGTGGACGTCATGGACGCCGTCGGCAGCGCGATCCGCGTGGATGCGCGGGGCTCCGAAGTGATGCGCTTCCTGCCGCGCATCAACGAAGAGGTCAACGAAGAGTGGATCTCCGACAAGACCCGCTTCGTGTGGGACGGTCTGCGCCGCCAGCGCCTCGACAAGCCCTACATCCGCCGCAACGGCAAACTGCAACCGGCGTCATGGGCTGAAGCGTTTGCCGTGATCGCGGACCGCGTGCGCGGGACGCGCCCGGAGCGCATGGCTGCGCTCGCCGGCGACCTCGTCAGCGCTGAGCCGGTGAAGGCGCTGAAAGACCTGATGCTGGCCCTCGGCGTCGCCAATCTTGACTGCCGCCAAGACGGCGCGAAGATCGGCCACGGCCCTCGCCAAGGCTTTCTTTTCAACACGACGATCGCCGGTATCGAGCACGCCGACGCGCTGCTACTCATCGGCACGAACCCGCGCTGGGAAGCACCGCTCGTCAACGCCCGAATCCGCAAAGCGTGGCTCCGCAATGACCTGAAGATCATGCGCATCGGCCCGCGCTTCGATCTGACCTACCAAGTGCAAGACCTCGAGAACAATCCGGCCGACCTCGCCGATATTGCGGCGGGTAAACACCGCGCATTCGATGTACTGAAGAACGCGAAGCATCCGATGCTCATTGTGGGGCAGGGTGCACTCGCGCGTCCCGACGGCGCCGCGATCCTCGACGCGGCTGCCCAGATCGCGCGCAATACCGGCATGATCGGTCCTGCGGGCGAAGGCGGCTGGAACGGCTTCAACGTGTTGCACACGGCCGCCGCCCGCGTCGGCGCGCTCGATCTCGGCTTTCTGCCCCAAAAGGGCGGCAAGGACACGGTTGCCATCCTCGACGCGACTGCGCGCGGCGATGTCGACTTCGTCTACCTGCTCGGCGCCGACGAAATCGATACGAAGAAGCTCGGCCAAGCGTTCGTCGTCTACCAAGGCACACACGGTGACGCAGGCGCACACCGGGCTGACGTCATCCTGCCGGGCGCCGCCTACACCGAACAGAACGGTACGTACGTCAACACCGAGGGTCGTGCGCAACTCGCGAAGCGCGCCACGTTCCCACCCGGCGACGCCCGGGAAGATTGGGCAATCATCCGCGCCCTATCGGACGCACTCGGCAAGCGATTGCCCTACGACGATATGGGCGCGCTCCGCCAAGCGATGTTGAAAGACGCGGGCCACTTCGCCGAGACCGATTGCGCACCGGCAAATCCAGGCGCGGACGCCGCGATTTGGACGAACATCGGCGCGACCGGCACGATCGCGAAAGCGCCGTTCGAATACCCAGTCAAAGACTTCTACCTCACGAACCCGATCGCCCGCGCCAGCCATGTGATGGCCGAGTGCAGCACCCAGTTCGTCAAACCGCGCCTAAGCGCAGCGGCGGAGTAGGGCGATGATCGAGTACGTCAACGGCATCAACCAAGCTCTGCTCGACTTCTATTGGCCGAACGCGTTCTGGCTCGACATCGTGGGCATGACGGCGATGATGCTGCTGTTCATCGTCGTGCTGCTCGTGATGATCGCGTTCCTTCTGTGGTTCGACCGGAAGGTCTGGGCGGCCGTACAACTGCGGCGCGGCCCAAACGTTGTTGGGCCTTACGGTCTGCTCCAAACCTTCGCCGACTTTTTCAAGTTCGTATTGAAGGAGGTCGTCGTTCCGTCGGGCGCCAACAAGGGCGTCTATTTCCTCGCGCCCTTCATATCGCTCACGCTCGCGCTCGGCGCGTGGGCGGTAGTTCCGGTCGCCGATAAATGGGTCTTCGCCGATATCAACGTCGGCATGCTCTACATCATGGCGATTTCGTCGCTCGGCGTGTACGGCATCATCATGGGTGGCTGGGCTTCGAACTCGAAGTACCCGTTCTTGAGTGCGCTCCGCTCTGCAGCGCAGATGGTTTCTTACGAAGTCTCGATCGGCTTCGTGATCATCACAGTGCTGCTGACCGCAGGCTCGCTAAACCTTTCCAAGATCGTCGAAGCGCAAGCAGGCGGCCTTCACCACTGGTACCTATTCGGCCACCTGTTGCCGATGGGCGTGATCTTCTTCGTCTCGGCGCTCGCCGAAACAAACCGTCCGCCGTTCGACCTGCCGGAAGCCGAATCCGAACTCGTTGCCGGGTTCATGGTCGAGTATTCCTCGACCCCCTACCTCCTCTTCATGATCGCCGAGTACGTCGCCATCGTGCTGATGTGCGCGCTGATGACGATCCTGTTCCTCGGCGGCTGGCACCCGCCCATCGAGATCGCGCCGTTCACATGGATACCCGGCGTCATCTGGTTCATCATCAAGATCTGGGTGATCTTCTTCCTGTTCGCGATGGTGAAGGCGATCGTTCCGCGCTACCGCTACGATCAGTTGATGCGCATCGGTTGGAAGTTCTTCCTGCCCATCTCGCTGTTCTGGGTCGTCCTCACCGCGGGCTACTTGCTCGCCTTCGACAAGTTGCCGGGGTAGGGCCATGCAGTTTCTCCGAATGATCTTCATGGTCGACTTCCTCCAGGGCTTCTGGCTCGCGATGAAGTATTTGTTCCGCCCAAAGAAAACGCTGAACTATCCCTTCGAGAAAGGCCCGCTGTCGCCCCGCTTCCGCGGCGAGCACGCGTTGCGCCGCTATCCGAACGGCGAGGAACGCTGCATCGCCTGCAAACTGTGCGAGGCGATCTGCCCCGCGCAGGCGATCACAATCGAGGCCGAACCGCGCGACGACGGCTCGCGCCGCACCACGCGCTACGACATCGACATGGTCAAATGCATCTACTGCGGCTTCTGCCAAGAGGCGTGCCCGGTAGACGCAATCGTCGAAGGGCCGAACTTCGAGTTCGCCACCGAAACCCGCGAAGAGCTGCTCTACGACAAGGCAAAGCTGCTCGCGAACGGGGACCGGTGGGAACGCGAGATCGCCAAGAACCTGGAGCTCGACGCCCCCTACCGCTGATGCAAAGGAATTTTGGACCGTGATTCTGGCGACTGTCGCCTTCTATGTCTTCGCAACCGTGCTGATCGTCGCCGCCCTGCTGGTGGTGAGCGCGCGCAATCCCGTGCACTCGGTGCTGTTCCTGATCCTCGCGTTCTTCAACGCGGCCGCGCTGTTCGTTCTGCTGGGTGCCGAGTTCTTAGCGATGGTGCTGATCGTCGTCTATGTCGGCGCCGTCGCCGTGCTCTTCCTCTTCGTCGTCATGATGCTCGACATCGACTTCACGGAGCTACGCCAAGGGTTCCTGAACTACGCGCCGCTCGGCATGGCGATAGCGGTCGTCTTTTTCGGCGAGCTTGCGATCATTGGCGGCGCATGGGTGTTGTCGCCAGCGTTGAGTACGGCAGTCGCGAACCCGACGCCGGCGGGCCTTACCAATACGGAAGCGCTTGGGCGCATCCTCTACACGAACTACGTCCACGTCTTCCAAGGGGCCGGCATGGTGCTGCTCGTCGCCATGATCGGCGCGATCGTCCTGACGCTCCGCCACCGCGAAGGCGTGAAGCGCCAGAGCGCGTCCGCGCAAGTGGGCCGCCGCCGCGCTGAAGCCGTCGAACTGCGCAAAGTCCGCCCGGGGGAGGGGCTCTAACCCATGGCCATCGGGCTTGGACACTATCTGACCGTTGCGGCCGCGCTCTTCACGATCGGCATCTTCGGTATCTTCCTGAACCGCAAGAACATCATTATCATCTTGATGTCGATTGAGTTGATCCTGCTCTCGGTCAACATCAACCTCGTCGCGTTCTCGGCGTTCTTGGGCGACCTCAGCGGCCAGGTCTTTGCGCTTCTGGTCCTCACCGTCGCGGCTGCGGAAGCTGCGATCGGCCTTGCCATTCTTGTCGTCTACTTCCGCAACCGCGGCACGATCGCGGTCGAAGACGTCAACATCATGAAGGGTTGAGGGCGTGATCTACCAAGCCATCCTCCTTCTGCCTCTGTTCGGCGCGATCCTCGCCGGGCTGATC
>JBJXEH010000187.1:0-31620 GCA_046153995.1 Micropepsaceae bacterium | reverse complement strand
CGGCTTCGGCCGCTTCTACACCGACGCGCAGGTCAGCTACGCCTGGCACGACATCGGAACGCTGCGCTCGATCGACTTGCCGGCGCCCGCCGGTTCGACGCTCGCAACGGCGGCATACGATGCCTCCGCCTGGTCGGCGAACGCCGAACTCGGCGCGATCTGGCGTCTCGGCCGCGTGAACGTGCAGCCGTCTCTGGCCGTCGCTTATGTCGACTCCGCCGCCGACGGCTTCACCGAAAGCGGTCCGGGCTATGCCTTGATCGTAAGCGGCGCCGACGGCCAAAGCCTCTCGACCACGCTGGCGCTCCGCGCGTCCGGTCAGTGGATGATGGCCAAGACCCCGGTCGTTCCCGACTTCAAGATCGGCTGGCGTCACGAATACTTGGACGACAACTCGACGTTCGACGCCGCGTTCATCGACGACCCGGCAGTCGTGATGTCGATCGTCTCGTCGCAGGTGCAGGCCGACAGCTTGGTCGTCTCCAGCGGCGCGACGTTCGGCGTGACGAAGAACTTCGAAGTCTTCTTCGACGTCAACGGCCAGTACAATGCCGACGCCTCGCTCACAAATGCCTCGGGCGGCGTCCGCGTCACCTGGTAAGGCGCGAATCACTTCTCTTTCGTGTTTGTCGAAGGGCGGTCCGAACGGGCCGCCCTTCGCCGTTTCTGTGGTCTTGAAACAACAACTCGGACTGGCGCGAACCCAGTTCTTAGCGAATTCCGACCAACGCCAAGCCCAATTAAGAAGTTGGTAGGATTAACCACCTATCCCCGAACGTGACGATGTTCGACGGCGAAGGGTTGGCCGCGTTCCTGGGGGCAGGAGCGCGGCCGAGGCCTCCCTTAGGCATCAAATCGACAAAGCAGGGGAAGGCTCAATGCGCGCGCGTTCGAAGAAGTTACTGTCCGGTGCATCCATTATCGCCGTCGTTGCAGCGTTCGCGGCGGCCGGCCCGTCGAACGCCGGCACGATCTTTACGGGTCCCTTCATCACGGACCCGATCATCAACACCCAGGTCGACTTCGTCACGATCAACACCAACGCGACCGTTGACGACGATGCGAACGGCGACAGCTTCTACAACGCGCTCAGCATGAACGCGGCAACCGACGCGCTTCAGATCGACAGCAGCGTTCTGTTCGGCGCAATCACGAACGTCGGCCAAATGGTAGCGGCCAACAACGCGATCTCGGTGCAGGCGAACTCGCAAGTCGACGGTGGTTTCTCGAACACTGGACTGCTCGACGGCGGTAACTTTGGCTTCTTTCTCGACGCCGACAGCTCGATCGACGTCGGCTTCCTGAACGACGGCACCATCTATGGCGGCGCCGCTGCTATCTCTCTCGGCGCCAACAGCGACATCAACGGCGGCCTGGAAAACAACGGCTTGATCGAAGGCGCGTTCGGTATCGACATGAACGGCGCTTCGTTTGAGCTGCGCGGCGGTCTGACGAACAACGCAGGCGCCGTCATCCGCGGCACAAGCACGGCGGCTATCAGTGTTAGCGGCGCCGGTGCACGCCTCACTGGCGGCATCACGAACGACGGCTTGATCCAAGGCACCAGCTCGGCGAACGGTATTCAACTCACGAACGGCACGATTGCCGGCGGCATCACGAACAGCACGACCGGGATCATCGAAGTCACGGGCACGGGCGCGACCGCGATCCTCGTCAACGGCGCAACGTTCAACGGCAACATCACGAACTCGGGGCAGATACTGGGTGATCAAAACACCGGCTCGCTCGGCATCCTCATCACCGGTGCGTCGGCTTTCACCGGCAACATCGCGAACAACGCCTCCGGCTTGATCAGCGCCGATGCGACGGCTGTCTCGGTCGGCGGCGCGTCGTTCACCGGCAACGTCGTCAACGACGGCACGATCCAGGCGAACACGGGCGCGGGCGTCGTTGTGAATGCAACGGCTTTCACGGGTAACGTCACGAACAACGCCCGCATCACCTCCGCGACCGGCGACGGTGTTGTCGTTGCCGGCCCAATCACGGGCACGATTGTCAACACAGGAACGATCAATGGCGGCGCGGACGGCATCGATGTCGGCGGCGCAGTATCGGGCGGCATCACGACCTCCGGCACCATCATCGGTGACACCGGTGCCGCCATCAACGTAACCGGCGCAGCCCCGGCCACGATCACGCAGACCGCAGGCCTCATCCAGGGCGGCGACGGCGTGACGGTCGGCACCGCGCTCAACCTCGCCAACGGCTCCGTCTTCAACGGCGACGGCGGCACGCTCGACGGCGACGTGACCGCCGGCGGCACCGACGACTTCATCATGCATGCGTCGGGCACGTTCTCGTATCTCCGCGGCACGGCAACCGGCCTCGACCAATTCGACATGTTGGGCTCGGGCACGGCCGTCCTCGGCGCTGAGCTACGCGGCTCGACCGGCACCGATGCCGTCGGCGTCGCCATCACCGCGGCAACCATGACCCACGGCGGTGAGGGCACCGTCTACATCGACGACGACACGACGATCAACGTGACCACCTACACGCAAACCGACGGCATCTTGGAATTCCAGCTGACGTCGAGCACAGCGGCCGGCAACTACGGCACGATCACGGCGGGCACCGCGAACCTCGGCGGCAGGATCGCGGCCTACGTCCAAGGCGACACATTCGCTTCGATCGGCGGCGACACTTTCGTCTATCAAGATGTGATTCTCGGTGCGACAGCCGGAACGTTCACGAACGCAGGCACCATCGATACGAACTCGATCTTCTTCGGTGGCGTAGCCACCGTGAACGCGGGCGACGTGGACATCACGCTCACCCGCCAAGGCTTCAGCACCGCATTGGCGCTGACCAGCCTCTCGCAAAACCAAGTGACTGTCGGCAGCACGCTGGAAGGCATCTACAACGCCGGCGTCTACGGCACCGACTTCGAAGACCTTTTCAACTACCTCTTGAGCATCCCGGCCGGTTCGGAAGCAGAAGTCGCCCGCGTCTACGACGACATCGGCGGCTCCGAGCACGCAAGCGTCCAGGAAGCGGGCCTGCGCGTCAGCCAGGGCTTCAACGACGCAGTTGGCGGACGCCTCGACGACATGCGCGGCGCGGTTCAAACCGCAGAAGTGGCACTCCGCCGCTACGCCGACGCGACGCCGCCGAACGTGGCGAGCGACGCCCCGGCGCGTCCTTCCGGCATGCGCGGCGGCATGTCGATCTGGGGCCGCGGCTTTGGCGCCTGGACCGAAAGCGATGGCGACGCCGAAGCGGCGGGCTACGATCAAGACACCGGCGGCTTCGCGGGCGGCCTCGACTTCGCGGTCGACAGCCGTTGGAACGTCGGCGGCGCAATCGGCTGGTCTACGAGCGACGTCGAGTTCGACACGCTGCGCGACAGCGCCGACATCGACACGTTCCAGTTCGCGGGCTACGGCGGCTACACGGGCAAGTCTTGGTACGCCGACGCGCAAATCGGCATCGGCTTCCACGACATCACCGCGTCGCGCTTCATCGACGTGACCTTGGCCCCGATCCCGCCGGTCGTGGCGACGGCGAACTACGACGCCAACGCGTTCGGCGTGCGCACGGAAGTGGGCATGATCTACGACACGGGCCGCATCGACTTCACGCCGTTCATCGGGCTCGCCTACGCCTCGACCTCGACCGACGGCTTCGTCGAATCGGGCGCCGGCGCGTTCAACTTGCTGGTCGCCGAATCCGACGCCGACAGCCTCTCGACCACGTTGGGTCTGCGTCTCTCGGGCAGCTGGCAGGCAGGCGGCGTGCGCCTCGTGCCGGTAGCCGAGATCGCCTGGCGCCACGAGTTCCTGGACGAAAACCAAGCGTTCTCGGCAGCGTTCCTCGAAGACCCGGCAACGCAGTTCCAGATCATCTCCGCCGACCAAGCGCGCGACACGATCGTCGCCAACTTGGGGATGGGCGCACAGGTCTCGAAGACCGTCACCGTCTTCCTCGACTACAACGGTCTGTTCTCAAGCACCATGAACACCCACGGCGCCTCAGCCGGCCTCCGCGCCACCTGGTAGCGGAAACGAACCTTCAAACGAAAAGGGCGGCCTCACCAGCCGCCCTTTTTTTGCGCTAATCCGGCCCGCCTTGACCGTCTTGGTCGAGTGTGGGGATCGACGGCAGCGCCTGTGCAAGTTTCACCAGCTGCACGAACTCGGAGCGATACCCGAACGCGTCGCGTCCCTTCGCGCCGTTCGCCAGCTCGGCCACATCCTTGTAGCCAAAATTCTTCATGTAAGGATCGTTGCGCAGCAGCTGCCCGAACCCGGCGACCGCGGCAGCAAACCGCAAGTCATCGCCCGCACCGCGTACGTCCTCGACCTTGTCGCGATCCGTCACCGGCCGCTCGATCAACCGGCTCTGGTTTTCCGCCGGCAGCTTGTAACGCATGCGCAGGAACGCGATTTCACCGGTCGAACTCGCAGGCACCGCCGGCGTCTTTGACTGGTACCGCAACGGATCCATCAAGTGCCCGTTCGACCCCGCAGGCACAATCTCATAGAGCGCGGTCACCGCATGCCCTGCGCCGATGTCGCCCGCGTCCACCTTGTCGTTGTTGAAGTCTTCGCGATTGAGCAACCGCGTCTCGTAACCCACCAGCCGGTACTCGCTCACCCGCGACGGATTGAACTCGATCTGAAACTTCACGTCCTTCGCGATCGTGAACAACGTGCCCCCGACCTGCTC
This sequence comes from Micropepsaceae bacterium, assembly GCA_046153995.1. Lineage (GTDB taxonomy): Bacteria > Pseudomonadota > Alphaproteobacteria > Micropepsales > Micropepsaceae > SZUA-430. The sequence continues at coordinate 26,931 of JBJXEH010000187.1, read as the reverse complement.
GACCAGCACCTTCCGCGCCTCGTTGATCGTGTCGATATAGGCAGCGTTGCCGTTGCCCTTCTGCGCCAGCTTCTGCATCAACGCATCGTTGTAGTTGCCCGTCCCAAAACCCAAGCAGGTCAGCGTCACGCCGCTCTCGCGTTCTCGCGCGACGAAATCCTCAAGCTGGTTCGGATCGGTGATGCCGACGTTGAAGTCGCCGTCCGTCGCCAAGATCACGCGATTGACGCCGTCTTTGACGAAGCCCGACCGCGCCAGCTGATACGCCTGACGAATACCTTCCGCACCCGCGGTAGACCCGCCCGGCGTTAGGTCGTCGATCGCGGCCAAGATTTTGCCCTTCTCCGATCCCGGCGTCGGCTCAAGAACGACACCCGCCGCACCCGCATAAACGACAATCGAAACGCGATCCTTCGCGTCGAGCTCGTTCACCAGCATCCGCATCGCCTTCTTCACCAGCGGCAGCTTGTTCGGCTCGTCCATCGAACCCGACACGTCGAGCAGGAACACAAGGTTCGCCGTCGCCCGCTCGCTCCGCTGAATGTCGAAGCCTTTGATGCCGATGTGAACGATCTGCGTGTCCGGGTTCCACGGTGTTTGATAAACCGCGACCGAAGGCCGGAACGGCTGCGCGCGATTGTCGGGCAGGGGATAGGTGTAGTCGAAGTAGTTCACCATCTCCTCGATCCGCACCGCATCGGCCGGCGGCAGCGCGCCGTCGTTCAAGAATTTGCGCACCACGGTGTAAGACGCCGTATCGACATCGGCGGAGAAAGTCGAAACCGGCTCCTCGGCGACCAACTTCACCGGATTGGGCTTCGCGTCCGGAAACTTGTCGCGCACCTCCGGCTTAGGCAGCATCAACGGCGGCGGCGCGTATGCATGGCCGCCTGCCGCGGCAGGTTCGGCAGGCGCCGCATCGTTCGCCGAAAGCTCTGTCGCCGTGCGGCCGGCTTTGCCTTTTTCGGGCGCCTTCGCGTCTCTATCTGTTTCGCGGGCGATCTGATCGCAGCCGGCAAGCAGCAATACGCCGACGAGCAGCGCGGCAATCGCAGCCGAACTTGTCAGTGATTGACGAAACGAAACGCGGGATAAGGTGGTCATGGGCGCTACTCTCCTTCGGGGTCTCTCGAAGGAGGAGGCTCACGCCCAAATGCGCCTCATGCGGGGCGCGTTCGTGGCAATCTTGCGGCGAGCGCAACTGTTCGCGGCGGCGTTCCGCCGCACACGCCCGTTACATCGCTGTCATTCAGCTTACTGAGGCTTCGGTGCCGTCACAGGCTTTGCAGCGGCAGGCTTCGCAGGTGTCGCAGGCTTTGCTGGCTTTTGCGCCACCGGCGCTTTGACGACCATCTTGCCGTCTTTGCAATCCGCATCCGGAATCTTGTTCGCGAGGTTGTACTCGCACACTGCGTTGTTGAACGCGTTGCCGACAGCTTCCTTCTCGTCCTGGCTCACTTGCAGCGCGGTGCCAAGCAGCCTCTTGTCGGGGCCGGTCAACACCGCAGCATGCGTTTCGGCGAGCTTGTAGACGCACTCCTGATAGACGTCGGCTTGCGTGATAAAGCTCGTAATCTGAAATTTTGCTTCTTCCAACTCGTCCTTGGACGCCGTCTTGCCGTTCAAATCGACGAGGCCGTACGGCGCCGAGCCGCATTTGTCGCCAAGCTCTTTCTTGATGTCGACGGGCTTCGGCGCTTTGCCCGGCGTTGGCGCAGCGATCGCGACGGCGGCAAACAACACGGACACTGCGGCAGCAACGAAAACCCGCATGGCACAAAACCTCAACAACCCAGGGACGATAGCGAAGGGGGTCTATACCCCAAACCGGCGCCACAAATCCACGCCGAACGCATTCGATCCTAACTCTATGGTTTCCGCCGCAAACCCCCGTCAAACCGCCAGCATGACATCGGCGTTAGTGTCGTAGGCGCAACGCCGCCGCCCAACTGGCCACCGCGACGCCCGCCTCGTAACGCGTCACGCACTCGACCAAGCTAGCAACATCAAAGCCGTGCGCGCCGGCGACTTTACGCAGATACGCCTCGCTATGCTGGTAGCGCCGCTTCTCACCCAAGCCGAAATCTTGGCCGTCGCTTTTCTCGGTCGTGAACAACCACAATCCATCCGGCCTCAAACACGCGCGTGCGACCGCAAAAAGCTTCGTCAAATCGCCGAGATAGACGAGCACGTCGGCAGCGATCACGATATCGAACGTCCGCGCCATGTTCAGCGTCTCGACATCGCCTTCGATCAGCGTATCGTAGACGTTGAGCTCCCGCGCCTTCGCCAGCATCTTTGGCGACAGGTCCACACCGGTTAGCGACTTCGCAATCGGCTTGAACGCAAGCCCGCTCAAACCCGTCCCGCAGCCAAGGTCGAGCACGTCGAACCGCGCACCGGGATCGATCAGCAACCCAGCCAGATCGCGAAGGATGCCGGGCGCAGCATACCCAAGCCGCCCGCGCATCCGCGTGTCGTAGTCGGAAGCGAACTGATCGAACAGATGCCGCACATAACCTGCATCCGCGCGGCTCGCGCTTCGCATCCGCGCAGCCGTCGCGCAAAGTTCCGCCACTGCTTCGTCGCTCGCACCGTGAAGCGTCAACGCCGTGGCCGCAGCAGCTTCCGCTTTGTCCGGCTCCCCCGCCACAAGCCAAAGCCGCGCGATCTGCCAATGCGGGCGCCCATCGTCCGGCGACAGACGCAATGCCCGCTGAAACTCGGCAATGGCAGTAGGCAGCGCACCCGCCGCCGCTAACGCCTCGCCGAACGCCAGCACGACCTCGGGCGTGTTCGGCGAAAGCAGATCCGCTTCGCGCAACGTATCGACCGCCTCGCCGGGCCGGCCCGCCGCGACAAGCGCCCGCCCAAGCGCGACGCGTGTCAGCACGCCGCCGCGCTGCGCGGCAAGCATCGCCCGCGCGGCGGCGACCACCTCATCCGCGCGGCCCTCGGCAATAAGCTCCGCCGCAACGCCAAGCGGATCGCGCGCTAGCTCGTCAGTGTGCATTTGCCGTTGTTGATCACGACCACGTCGCGCTCCTTCACTTTCGACCGGAACGACACGACGTTTGCGTCCTTCCACATCTCGGTCACAATCGTCTCCCCCGGAAACACCGGCGAAGAAAACCGCACGTCGAACCCCGCAATCATCGTGTGGTCGTAGCCGCAGATCGTCTGCAACACGCCCCGGCACACCGTTCCATAGGTGCAGAGCCCATGCAGGATCGGCCGCGGAAACCCCGCCATCTTCGCGATCTTCGGGTCCGAGTGCAGCGGGTTACGGTCGCCCGACAGCCGGTAAAGCAGAGCCTGATCGACCCGCGTATCGTTCTCGCAAACCACGTCCGCCTTCCGCTCCGGGATCGCATGCGGCTCCGGCCCGCCGGTCGAAGGCCCGCCGAAGCCGCCGTCGCCGCGGGCGAAGATTGTGCCACCCACCGTGCAGAGCTTCTCGTTCGAATCCTTCAGACGGATGACCTTCTCGGTGTAAATCAGCGCGCCCTTGCCTGCACCCTTATCGACCGCGGCGACCACCCGTTCATCCGCGATGATTGTCGCCGAAGCCGGCAGCGGCTTATGAACGGTCAAACGCTGCTCGCCATGCACGACCATCAGATAGTTGATGCCGGCTTGCCCAATCGTTCGCTGTCCCCACGCGATGACGGTTGCCAAAGTTGGCACAGTCTTCAAACCGTTCTCGTACACGAACGGCAGCTCCGCCTCGTTCATCGGATCGCGCCCCATGCCGACGCCAAGCGCGTAAAGCATCGTATCCCTGTCGCTATAGGTAAAGACGTCACCTTCCGACTTCAGCGACATCAGGCCGTCATAGGTTACGGGCATTGCTCATCCTCCAAGGTGTTAACGCGTTGCCCGCAATCAACCGCAGTGCGGTGTGCGCTGCAATAGAGATATCGCTTGTCGCACAGCCAACGCGCGTTATGCTGTCACCTGTATGGTCAAGCTAGAGCCGTCGCTCCGCGAGTCGCCCCAGTCGAGTGCCACGATCGATCGTATCTTGGACGCGGCCGAAGAATTGTTCGCCGAACAAGGCATCGCCAACACTTCCGTTCGCAACATCACCGAAATGGCGAAGGTCAACGTCGCCGCGGTCAACTATCATTTCCACTCTAAGGAAAACCTAGTTCTCAAGGTGCTCGAGCGGCGCGCCGCCGATCTCGAGCAGCTTCGCACCATCGCGCTGGACAACGTCGAAGCGTCCGCCGCGCGTGAGGGCCGCGAACCGGCGGCGATCGAGCTTGTCGAAGCGATGATTTACCCGATCGTGGATATGGCGCTGTTGGAGACTGGCGGCTGGCAGCACTTCATCCGCTTCATTTCGCGCCTGCTCTGGGAGCCGGGTTTTGAAGAATTGGCGCCGCCGGAAAGTCAGATCCGTATCTTCGAACGCTTCGAAGCCGCGTTGGTGCGCGCCGTGCCGCACCTCGCCGACGATCTGATGACGCGCAAATGGCGCCTCGCCTTCATGCGTTCCGCCACACAGCAGTCGCTGATGATGATCACGGCATTGAAAGCGGGAAAGTTTCCAAAGGCGCTGCCTGTCGCAGCAGCGGCCGCCGCGACGCCGATCGATACGATCAAGCGCGAACTCGCGGCATTCATCGCAGCCGGCCTCGCCGCCCCAAAAGCCTAAATTAGCGCAACACTTCGCCCTCGATCGGCACGGGCTTACCTTTCAGCCACGCCTCGATCATCGCGTTCACGGTCTCAGGCGCTTCCTGCTGCACCCAATGCGAGACGCCGGGTAGATAGCGCAGCGTCAAATCCTTTACGTATTGATCCGTGCCAACCGTCGTCGCTTTGCTCAGCGCCGTATCCTCTTCGCCCCAGATCATCAGCGTCGGCGTATCCACGGTGCCAGGCAGCGGGTTCATCGCCGCCTCGCCCGCGCGCACGGCTGCGCGGTAATAGTTGACCATGCTCCGAAGCGCGCCAGGCTCAAGCGCATTACGGCGGTACTCGTCAGTGACCGCAACAGGGAAGCGGCTCTTGTCGACCGCCATATCGCTGAACGCGCGCCCGATCGCCCGCGCACCGCGCGCCGCTAGCACCCGCTCCGGTAACCACGGAACCTGAAAGAAGAATACGTACCAAGACTTCCGCCGCTGTGCCCATGTCGCAAGCTCGCGCGCAAAGCACGCCGGATGCGGCACGTTCATAATCGCGAGCCGTTCCAACGGCCGCACCTTGCGAATGGCGAAATTCCACGCGATGACGGCACCCCAATCGTGCGCCATCAGAAGCGTATCTTTCGCCCCCGCTGCATCGATCAGCGCCGCGGCATCCGCCACCAGGTGATCGATGTGATAATCGGAAACCTCGCCCGGCTTCGACGACTTGCCGTAGCCGCGCATATTCGGCGCCCAAACCGTGTAGCCAAGCTCGGCCAGCAACGGCATCTGATAGCGCCACGAAAACTTCGATTCCGGAAACCCGTGCAGCAGCAGCGCGAACTTGTTCCCGGTCCCGCACTGATCGACCTCGAACGTGAGCCCATTCGCCTTCACGAAGACGGTGCGAACCTCCGGCCTCATCACTCGCGCCTCAAAATCTTGTCGACCAGAACGTTCCCCCACCACCCGGCACGGAACTCGGCTTTCAGCTTGTCCGGATCGTAGTCGCGCTCCATCCACTCAAGCAGCGAAAGCCCCTTCGGCGCGCCAAGCGCCAGATACTGCTCGAAGAAGTGGTCGAGAACCCCGGTCATCCCTTGGCGCACGTGGCCGTAGCGCAGGCTCAACATCCGCATCGCTTTGTCGATCGGCTCGCCCTTGCGGAAGTGGAGATAGAGCACGCTCATCAACCCCGCCCGGTCCGCCCCCGACTTGCAATGCATAAGGGCAGGGTAGGCGATCCGTTCGAACAGTGCCTTCGCCCCTTGCACCTGCTCCAGCGTCGGCGCCCCGCGCGAGGTGACGGTCCAGTTTTCGAGCACGATCCCGGCCCGCTCGCATGCTTCGCGCTCCAACTGATGAAAGCTCGTGCCTAAACCGCCGCGCAGATTGACGATCGTCCTTATGCCCGCCCGCGCCCGCGCGCGAATCTGAAACGGCCACGGCTGGTTCGCGCGCATCATCTCGTCCGAGATCCAGTGCGCGTTCTGCCACCAAACGCGCAAGAACGCATGATCGCGAAACGTCATATCGACGGTCGCGGCCAGCCGTCCGGATGATGTGGAAAGGTCGTACGCGGACATAGGGGGCGTGAAATAGCCTCTCACCCCCAAAAACGCAAAGGCCGCCGGCGTGTGGTCCGGCGGCCTTTACAGGATGCCCCCTACCCGGGGGTTAGAAACCTTAAAGGATGAACTGCAATCCGACGTCCACGCTTTGCTGCACGATGTTGGTCCGCATCGTTTCGTCGAAGCTGTTGAGGTAGTTGAAATCGTCGGTGCGGAGGTACTTGTAGCCGATCGACATCGTCATGCTTTCGCCGACCGGGAACGCGACGCCCGCCATGAACTGGTACGTTAACACCCAGGTCGTATCGCTGCCCTGGAACGTGATTGAGCTGTTGGGGTCGGTGATCGCGTAGTCGATATAGGACCCGCCCACGCCGAAACCGATAAAGGGAACGAACGGCGCATCGAGCATGTTGAAATCGTAGAACAGATTGGCCATTGCGCTCGTGATCGAAACGTCGCCACCCGCATTGACGACGGTCCCCGGCGCATAGGGCGGCGGCGGCAGCACGGGAAAGACGGGCGGCAAAGAGTCGTCGCGCACGATCGTAACGTTGCCGATTTCGGCGTGGCGATGCTCGCCTTCTATGGCAAAGCGGAAATCGTTGCCCAGAACCCAGCCCATCTCGACGCCCACGGCATAACCGTCGTCGTAGCTCTCATCGTAGTCGTAGAGACCGGAGGCTGAGTCGCTGCGCGTTTCGCCGTCTTCGGTCATGACGTAAGAACCGCGCAAGCCCACATAGGCCACGCCGTAAATGTTGCCGGCCGAAGCCGTTTCTGCGCAAAGCGCGCCGCCGAGTGCCAGCACGCCGAGTGAAAGAGTAACAAGACGCATCGATATCCCCTCGAACGAACAATTCGTTCCGATTAATTCGTTGTTCACTCTGCGCGGGCGTACTTAAGGCGGGGTTAAATGCGGGGTTAAGAGTTCGTTTACGTGCGGCTGGCGTGCACGAACGACACGGGCGGGCTTCGAAGGCGCGCGTCCGGTCACGCGCAGCCCGCGAAGCGTCCATTTCCGGCGAAACTTGCAATCATGGCCACCGGCGATTAGGTTCCGCACCCGCCCGAAAACGAGCGTCGAACGGCCCTTTGTTTGCGCCGCCCGTGCAGTTGTAGCTCAGTTGGTTAGAGCGCCGGATTGTGGATCCGGAGGTCGGTGGTTCAAGCCCACCCAACTGTACCATTCATGCGCCGCGCCCGCCATTGCCGCGGCGTAAGACGTGTCCCTACATCGTTAGGGATTTGCCGCGGAACTCACCGAGTGTTTAGTTTGCTGGTGCAAGCCCCTCCCGCGCCGTCGCGAGCCCATACATGCCTGTGCCCGACTATCAGGAACTCATGCTTCCCCTGCTGAAAGCCGCTGCGCAAAGCGAAAAGAGCGTGCCGGAGATCGAGCCCCTAATCGGCGAGCAGTTCTTCCTAACCCGCCAGGAACGCGAACAAATTCTACCAAGCGGTCGCCAACGCGTTCTGCCAAACCGGCTCCATTGGGCGAAGTTCTACCTCACGCGCGCTGGGCTCCTAGCGTCGCCTCGCCGTGGCCGCTTCATCACCACCGACGCCGGGCGCGAACTGCTAAGGCGCAACCCGCAAGCAATCAACAACGAAACGCTCGCGGAGTTTCCGGCTTTTCGCTCTTTCCTTGAGGGCATGAACACGTCGCGCCAAAGCGAAGAGGCGCCTCCTGATATGCCGGCGGCACGGCCAGCCGACATCACGCCCGAGGAACAAATCGAAGCGGCGCACGTTGCGTTGCAATCGGCGCTCCGCGAAGAACTGTTGCAACGCATTCTGCAGAACAGCCCTGCATTCTTCGAACAAATCATCGTCGATCTATTGGTCGCGATGGGTTATGGCGGCTCTCATCGCAACGCTGCCGAACAGCTGGGTCGCTCTGGCGACGGCGGCGTTGATGGGGTGATCAACCAAGACAGGCTGGGGCTTGATCGCGTCTATGTTCAAGCGAAGCGCTACGCGCCGGACACTTCCCCGATTGGCCGCCCTGCCGTGCAGGGCTTCGTCGGTAGCCTCGTCGGTCTCGGCGCCTCGAAAGGCGTCTTCGCGACGACATCGAAGTTCACGCGCGAAGCAATCGAGTTCGCCAAAAACCTAAATCAACGGGTCATCCTCCTCGATGGTCAACGGCTTACCGAGCTGATGATCGAACACAATGTCGGCGTCCGCACCCACCGCACGGTGGACTTCAAGAAGCTAGATGAAGATTTCTTCAGCGAAGAGGATTGAGCTCATCAGCCAAGCGACGTCGATATTTGATCGACAATATGGCAAAATGAAACTGACTAACCGGCGGAATGTCGAAGAGGTTGCGCCCGCCTCTACAACCACCCGCCCTGCTCGCGGCGGAGCGCGAAGAGGTTTATGGCGTGGATGTGCCGGCGGAGCGCAAGCGCGCGGCTTCGGACGCGCTCACACGCGAGAAATAGGCCTATCTGGCCGAGCGCGACCCCAGCTTCGTCACCTACGGCCCGAAGACGCGGCGCGAGTTCCTTACGCCGCGTGGGTGGGCACTCAATCCCATCCGCCTGCATGTCATGTGGCCGCGTCGATACAGTGGGGCAACTTTAAGTTGTCCGCAGCTTGGTATTTCTAAATATCGCACAAAGGCGGCCTCCGGGCTCAACATGAAGTGCTCTACGCGACGGTAAGGCGTGGCGAGCGGGTTCCCAAAGCCGTCCAAATATCTACCTTGAGTTGCAGTGCTTTGGGGGGCGGGATGCAGGAGTTACTTGGCGCAGTACGCGCCGGTCTGCGCGTGGTTTTTGGCGCGCTCGTATGTGTGGGGCTGCCGCTTCTTTTCTCTCATGCAGCTCGATCCGAAACGCTCGAGGAAGCGCTCGTCAAAACCTATACGACCAATCCCGACCTTGCGGCGGAGCGCGCCGCAGTGCGCGCGACTGATGAACAGGTTTCGAAGGCGCGCGCGAAGTGGCGACCGTCGCTCAACGCCGTAGCCGACTACGAATTGTCGTCGGAAAGCGAGAAGAAGGGCGCTACCCACTACGACAGCCGAAGCCGGAGCTGGTCGGCGGATTTGGTGGCTAAGCAACCGCTATTCACCGGCGGTCGCAACGGCGCCGCGCGCCGGATCGCAGACGCGAACGTTCAAGCCGCGCGCGCAAGATTGCGCGGCAAGGAGCAGCACATCCTGCTTGAAGCGGCAAGCGCGTTTGCAACCGTCGTGCGCAATGAAGCGATCCTCGATCTGGTTCGCGGCGACATCGTGCTCTTGCAGGATCTGTTGAAAGAGATCGGCGCCCGGCAAGACACGGGCAAAGCAACTGACAGCGACGTGGATCAGGTGCAGGCCTCGCTCGAGGCGGCCCGCGCGGTATGCATCGCTCACGATGCCGCGCTCCAGAACAGCTGGCGCAGTTACGAACAGGTCGTCGGCGAGCCGCCGGTGATCGTTTCCCCCGCCGGCGACGCGGCGAATGTGAGCCCGTGCGTCGATGCGCGCGGCGCGCGTCGCAAGTCGGCGCTCGTCATGCCCGAAAAACTGCCGCGCGTTCCGGCAGCGCTCGACGAGGTCGAACAGGCTGCTCAAGGAAACTTGCCGCAACTCGACGCGGCGCGCGCCGAGGAAGAGGCCTCGCGCGGCGACGTATCGGCGGCCTACGCCGAATTGTTGCCCCATGCCGGCCTCACCGCCTCGATCGGCACCAGCGGCGAAGAGGTCGATCCGCAATCGTTGAGCCGCGAAGCGACCGTGAGCGCCACGCTTCGCATTCCGCTTTTCAACACCGGCGCAGAATGGTCCGAAATCCGGGCCGCGCGCGAACGCGCCAATCAGGCCCGCTTGGAAATCACCAGCGCGCAGCGGCGCGCGATGCGCGATGCGTACGCGGCCTGGTACGACCTCGTCTCCGTACGGGCCGTGCGCGCGGTCAGCAAGGTGCAGGCCCAAACCGTCCTTCGCGCATTCCAGGGCCTCAGGAAGGAAATGGCCGACCCGAAACTTCATCGTTCGGTGACCGATCTGCTCGGCTTGCGGCAAGTTTACCTAGCGACTCAAATCGCGTTGATGGACAGCAACAAGGGGGAAGCGGTTTCCGTGTTCCGGCTTCTGGCCGCAACCGGCAAGCTGAACGCGAAAGAACTGAACCTGCCGGTCGAAATTTACGAAGCCGAGACCAATCTCAAGCGTCCGCCGCAGAGTACTGGCGGTGCCCGAGGTTCTAATGGCACCTCATTCTAGACGGAAGGACCGGCGCCCGGCCATGTTCCCGGCGTTATGGCGGAGGAGCGGGCGGTGCGCCGCACTCGCGGGCGTCGCCATCCGGCTACGTCTGCGACAGGCTATCCGCGACGATAAGCATAAGTGATTTCATTACGATCTATGATACAGTGCCGGTTCCTTCGCGCTGCGTGATCGCGCGCAGGCATTCCGGGTGTAACGCCGTAACGGGAGATTTGATGCTGTTTTGCTGCAACGAAGGATGCATGCCCCCGAAATTCGTAAAAAATCCAGTGCGGGATGTGAGACAGCGGCACAACGAAACGGCACCCCCGACTCCTGTGCCACATGTGCCACTTCAGCCGCATCGAACGGCGGACTTCCGCGGCGGAACCGGCGTCCCCGTTCACCGCAGGCCTCGCCAAGTGGCACACGCTTCGCGTGGGCCCACTGTCTCGCATCGCCTACTGCTGCTGAGCCTCGGCGCCGCCCGTATCCGGCAGCTCGACGTTGTTGGTGAGCGGCCGCACCACGCGCAAGAAATCGTCGCGCCGCCGCGGCGCTTGGGCCGGGGTCACGCGCACGGCGACGGCAAGTTCCCCGTTCGCGGGGCCTTTGAACACGCCGCGCGAGGGCGGCACGTCGTTGTAGTCGCGCCCGATCGCGACGCGGATGTGCCGCTCGCCCGCGAGAATATTGTTCGTGGGGTCAAAGCCCACCCAACCGGCCCCCGGCACGAACGCCTCGACCCACGCATGGGTCGCGTCCGCGGAAGACCGGTCGCCCGCGTCGCGCTTCGTGAAAAGATAGCCGGACACATAGCGCGCCGGGATGCCCCAGCCGCGCGCGGTGGCGATCATGATGTGCGCGAAGTCCTGGCAAACGCCTGCCCGCTTCTTCAGCGCCACGTCGATCGGCGAGTCGACCTCGGTTTCTTCCGGCGCATAAGCGAACGCGTCGAACAGCCCGCGGTTGAGGCGCCGCAATGTCGTCATCGGGTCGCTGGTCTTGGCCAAGCTGCGCTCGTTCAAGAATGCCTCAAGCGCCGGCGTCGCCGTCACGACACCGTGCGCCGCCAGCATGTCATAGTTGTCGCCCTTGACCGCAGCCGACGCCAGCACGTCCCACGCCGACGCATCCACCCATTCGGGCGGTGCGGGCAGAGCCAGCACCTCGACCTCTGCATCGGCCTCAACCGTCAGCTCTTGATGCTCGCCAGGCACGTCGAAGTGATAGACCGCGTTGCCGAAATGATCGGTATAGGCTTGCAAGCCCGCCCGCGGGTTCGTCGCCACCTGAAACGACTGCAGGCGCTGTGCGCCCTCGCTTTTCGGCTGCATGTAAAGCTGCATCACGCTCTCGCGCACCGGCGCGTCATATCGGTGCCGCGTCACGTGCCGGATGGAATAGAACATGGCGCGCTACCCTGGGAGAAGTTCGTCGACGGCGTAGCCGATGAACGCATCGTAGACGGCTTGGTGGATCTGCTTGCACGACGCTTGGATGCCGCGCAGGAACGCGTCGATGTCGCCCGCCATCAGCTCGTCGATCTGCCCGTAGTCGAGGCTGGCTTTGAGGCGCCCGGCCAACCGCTCTGCTTGCAGCCGCTTGCCCGACGCGCCGCCAGGCCCCAGATGCCGCAGCTCTTTCTGGATGCCATCGACCGCAAAACGGATCGAGTGCGGAAACTCCGGATCGAAGATCAGAAACTCCGCTATCTTCGCGGGCTGCACGTCGGCCGTGTAGACTTTGCAATAGGCCTCGAACGCCGTGCATTGCTTGAGCAGCGTAATCCACTCGAAATACCGCGGCGGCCGCACCTCCTGCGTAACGTCGGGCGGCATCTTGCCGAAGTGCAAATCGAGCAACCGGCTGACCAGCAGCGCCCGCTCGATATGCCGGCCGAGTTGGATGAAATGCCAGCCCTCGCCGTGCCGCATCGTGGAATCCGTGATACCCGCGAACAACAGAAAATCGTTCGCCATGTCGCGCAGGAACGCCTCGGGCTGCGCCTTCCATTGCTGCGGCGCATCGTGCGCGGTCAGGTCCAGGTATTGCTGGTTGATCTGTCCCCACATCTCTGTCGAGATCAGCTCGCGCACTTGCCGCGCATTGTCCCGCGCCAGCCGGACCGACGTCATGATGCTGGACCGGTGCGCCTTATCCAGCGTCAGCTGGCGCGCAATGTCGATCGGTTGACCCGAAACCTCTTCCGTCATCGGCCAGGCGAGCGCACCGACGACGCGCACCCACGCGTCGGCCGCATCCTCCGGCGATTGATCGAGCATCGCCTCAAGCTTGACGGCCAGCACCCGCGCGCTGTGCTCCGCCCGCTCCAGATAGCGCGCCATCCAGTAGAGCGAGTCGGCAACCCGCGACAGCATCCCAGATCCGCTCACCCGACCACCCACGTGTCTTTGGAGCCGCCGCCTTGGCTGGAATTCACGACCAAGCTGCCGCGCTTCAGCGCGACTCGCGTCAGCGCACCCGGCACCAGCCGCGTCTCGCGCCCGGTCAGCACGTAGGGGCGCAAGTCCACATGCCGCGACTCGATACCCGAACCTACGAAACACGGCGCCGTCGAAAGCTGGATCGTTGGCTGGGCGATGTAGTTGTCCGGATCGGCCTTCACGCGCTCGCCGAAAGCCGCACATTCCGCGGCAGAAGCATGCGGCCCAACGAGCATGCCGTACCCGCCGCTCTCGCCCACGGCCTTCACGACGAACTTGTCGAGATTGTCCATCACATGCGAAAGCGACTTCGGCTCGCGGCAGCGATACGTCTCGACCATGCCCAGAAGCGGCTCTTCGCTAAGGTAATAGCGGATGATCTCCGGCACATAGGAATAGACCGCCTTGTCGTCCGCAACACCGGTGCCCATCGTGTTCGCAATGACGACATTGCCGGCGCGGTAAGCGTTCATCAGCCCCGCGACGCCAAGCGCCGAGTCATGCCGGAACGCCAGCGGATCGATAAAGTCGTCGTCGATGCGCCGGTAAATCACGTCCACCCGCTTCACGCCCGACGTCGTCCGCATATAGACGACGTTGTCGTGCACCAGCAGGTCGCGACCCTCGACAAGCTCGATGCCCATTTGGCGTGCGAGAAACGCGTGCTCGTAGTAGGCCGAGTTGAAGATACCGGGCGTGAGCAGAATGATCCGCGGTTCGTCGCGAAACCCGACCGCAAGCTCTTTCAACGTCGTAAGAAGTTCCTGAGCGTAAGACTCGATCGGCCGCACGCCGCACGCGCGATAAAGATCGGGAAACGCGCGCTTCACCACCTCGCGGTTCGCCAGCATGTACGACACGCCGGACGGTACGCGCAGATTGTCTTCCAGCACGACAAAGCCGCCGTCTTCGCATCGGATAATGTCCGTGCCGCAAACGTTCACATACGCGCCGAGCGGCACGCTGACGCCGCGCATCGAACGCAGGTAATGCTTCGACCCATAGACGAGGTCGCGCGGCACGATCCCATCGTTCAGGATCCGCCCCTCGTTATAAATGTCTTTGAGGAACAGGTTCAGCGCCTTGAGCCGCTGCCGCAAACCGCGGTCGAGCTTGTCCCACTCCGCCCCCGGCACGATGCGCGGAAGCAGGTCGGTCGGGATAATCTTCTCCGTCGCCTCTTCGTGGCCATAGACGGTGAACGTTATGCCCTGGTGCAAAAACGACTGCTCGCAAGCCTGCTGCCGGCGCACCAATTCATCGGCGGGCAGCGTGGTCAGTGCCTCATAAAGCGCCGCCGCATGCGCGCGGGGGGTGCCATCGCCTGCAAACATCTCGTCCCAGGGAGCCCCCAACGCATAGTCGGCGAACGGCTTGTCCACCCCCGGCCGCGCCCGATTGCTGACGATCGTGGGCCGCGCCCGCTCACTCTTCGCTGGATCCATGGGTTGAGAAGGCAACGCCTCGCCGCCCGCGTCAACCATGGGTGTGCACAATTCCCGGGCAGAGCTGCACGAAAATTGGTGCAAGACGCCTCATTCATTTTCGAAGTTCCTCATGGGGTTGACCGGCCAGCCCATCGCACGTTACAAAATTGTATGCAGTATACAATGATTGATCGCCCGAACCTTGCCGAAACGGTCGCCGATGCGATCCGCGCGATGATCGTTGACGGCCGCCTGGGCGACGGTGAGCGCATCAACGAAGTGCAGATTTCAGCCGTTTTGGGCGTCAGCCGTACGCCGCTACGCGAGGCGCTGAACCGCCTGACCGCCGACGGCTCCCTCACCGCGAAGGCGCGCCACGGCTACTACGTGGCCCCGCTGACGGAAGACGAATTTGTCCAACTCTACGACGTGCGCCCGATCCTGGATCCAGCCGCGTTGAAGCTTGCCGGTCTGCCGTCGCCGGCACAGCTCGACCGGCTGGACGTGCTCAACAAGAAACTCGCCGCCACGCAAAAGCCCGAACGTGCGGTCGCGTGCGACGACGACTGGCACCGCGAGTTGCTGGCGCATTGCCCGAACCGCGTGCTGGTCGAGATGATCGAAAACATCATCCGCCGCACGCGCCGCTACGAGTTGGCACTCATGCGCGAACAAAAGCACATCGCCTACGTCGCGAAGACGCACACGTTGATCCTGTCGGCGCTGCGCAAGGGTGATCTGGCCCGCGCGTGTGGCGCACTCGAGCAAAACATGCGTGAGGGACGCGAACCGGTTTTGAACTGGCTAAGAGCGCGCACGAAACTTGGAGGACGGAAGAAAGATGCTGTTGCATAGAGTATTGGGCACCGCGTTTCTGGCCGCCCTTTTTGCGGTTGCCACGCAAGCAAACGATGACGCTGGCGATCTGCAGGGCCTTTGGGTCAGCACCACGCCGTTCGAACGTCCGGCAGGTGAACTCACTGTGCGCCGTGGCGACGGTGCTTGGATCGCGACACTCGGCGCACGCGAGACGCGCTTTGACGCAAAGGAAAACGACATCCGCTTCCGCTTCGCCGACGCCCAAGTCGCGTTCCGCGGCCGCATGGTCAAGCGCCGCATCGAGGGTTTTTGGATTCAAGATGGGCCCGCAGATCAGCCAATGGCGTCGCCGCTCGCCCTTAGCCGAAACGCGGCAGGCGAATGGCGCGGCGAGGTTCCGAAACTGAACCTCGGCTTCACGCTTTATCTAAAAATCTTCCGTCGCGAAGACGGCACGTTGATCGGCGCGTTCCGCAATCCTGAGGTCAACACGCGCGGCGGCGCCTCGCGCTTCTACGTGCAGCGCGAAGGCACAACCGTGCGCTTCCTCGAACGCGACGACGGCAAGGAAGGCATCGCACACACGGCGGCGCTCTCGCAAAGCCCTGACCGGTTGAAACTGATGTGGCCGCAGTTCCGCCGCGAACTCGAACTCGTTCGCAAATCGCCGGAAGAAGCGGCGGCCTTTTTCCCGAAGCCGCCCGGAATCACTTACGTCTACGCGGCCCCGCCCGAACGAAGCGACGGATGGCAAACGGCACGCGCACGCAACGCGGGCCTCGACGAAGCCGCGCTCACGGCGCTTGTCCAGAAAATCGCGGCCTCCGATCCAGCCGAGCGCCAACCCTCGCTGATTCACTCGCTGCTGATCGCGCGGCGCGGCAAGCTACTGCTAGAAGAATACTTCTTCGGCCACGATGCCGACACGCTGCACGACACGCGCTCGGCGGGGAAGACGTTTGCCTCCGTGATGCTCGGCGCCGCGATGCACGCCGGCACAGAACTCGCGCCAGACACCCCGATCGCCAAGCTCTTAAGCGCGCGGGGCCCCCTTCGCCAACCCAGCGCCGTCGAAAAAGCGCATCACGCTCGCCCATCTGATGACCCACACATCGGGTCTCGCTTGCGACGACAACGATGAAAACTCGCCGGGCAACGAAGAGCGTCTCCAAACGCAACAAGATCAGCCCGACTACTGGAAATACACGCTCGACCTTCCGATGTTGCACGAACCGGGCAGCCGCTACGCCTATTGCTCCGCCAACATAAACTTGATGAGCGGCGCACTCACGACTGCCACGAAGACATGGCTGCCCGAACTCTTTCACCGCTCGATCGCGCGCCCGCTGGGCTTCGGTCTCTACGCTTGGAATCTCGCGCCGAACGAAGAAGGCTATTTGGGCGGCGGTGCACGCCTGCGCCCGCGCGATCTGTTGAAAGTGGGCCAACTCTATCTCAACGGCGGCACGTGGGCGGGCAAGCGCGTCGTCTCAAGCGACTGGGTCGAAACCTCGACCGCGCCGCGCGTGCCCATCAACGAAGCGACGACGGGCTTGAGCGCCGAACAGTTCGGAAACTTCTACGCGCCGGGCGGCGCCGACGCGCTCGCCTGGCACACTTATGAGATCAAGGTCGGCGATCGGACCTACAAGGAATACGAGGCAACCGGCAACGGAGGTCAACTCCTGATCGTCGTCCCCGAACTCGACCTCGCTGTCGTGATGACGGGCGGCAACTATGGCCAAGGCGGAATCTGGGGCCGCTGGCGCCACCAAATTGTGGGCGGCGCGATCATCCCAGCCGTCGAACGGTGATCAAAGCCCTCGCCGTTGGTAACGAATCGGTAACCGTGTCTCGGCGACCATGCCGGGTTCGCAACCGTCCGGATTCGCAACCATGCGCCCTCAGCGCGCGGCGCCGCGTTGGCGTCTGATCGCCGGTTTCCTTCTGGCACTCGCTTTGCCGGTCGGGGGCGCGCGCGCTGAGTCGCCGCAAAAGGAAGAGGCGCCGGCGACCACGCCGGGCCTGTTCGACAGCGGCAAGTTGCTCGCCACCGGTGGCGTCAGTCAGCTCGAAGGCGCTGGCGGCGGCGGCTTGACGCCGTGGGCCTTGATCGCGGGCTACGGCACGCAGGACTCGATTGGCGCGAACGTGCACTACACCATCGTCGCCGTCGACGACTACAATTTGCAAAGCGCAGGCGTGGCGATCGGCCTGTTCGACCGGCTGGAACTCTCCTACGCGCGCCACGAGTTCGACACACAGTCGAAGGGCGCAGCGCTGGGCCTCCGCAAGGGCTACACGTTCGGTCAAGACATCTGGGGCGCAAAGCTGCGCCTCGCCGGCGATGCGGTCTATGACCAAGACACATGGCTGCCGCAGATTGCCGTTGGCGCACAATGGAAGATCGCCGACCACGCGGCCGTACTGGCAGCGGTCGGCGCGCGCGACCATACTGGCGTTGACTACTATCTGGCCGCGACGAAGGTGTTGCTTGATGAGAGTTTGCTGTTGAACGGCACGGTGCGCCTCACGAAAGCAAACCAGACGGGCCTCCTCGGCTTCGGCGGCGACCGGGACGACGGTTATTCGGTCGAACTCGAAGGCTCCGCCGCCGTACTGCTCAGCCGCCATTTTGCAATCGGTATCGAGTACCGCTCAAAGCCCGACAATTTGGCCTTCGCCAAAGAAGACGATTGGGCGGACCTATTCGTCGCCTGGTTCCCGACGAAGAACGTCTCGGTGACGGCGGCCTACGTCGAGCTCGGCGACGTCGCGACAAGCCGCAACCAGCGCGGCATTTACCTTTCAGCCCAAGTGGGACTCTGACGATGCGCACGTGTTTTACGGCATTTTTCTTGGCTCTGCTAACCGTCGGTTACGCCCTCGCCGGCGACACGCTTTACACGGGGTTGGGCGAAAAGGCCGGCATCGAAAAGATCGTGGGTCGAACGATTGATCTGTCGCTCGCCGACGATCGCATCGGCAAGACGTTCGACAACACCAACATCGTGCGCATCAAGAAGCTTCTGACGGAGCAGATTTGCGTCCTGGCCGGTGGCCCCTGCACCTACACCGGCCGCGATATGCGCAAGAGCCACGCACATCTGAAGCTTCAGAATTTCCACTTCAACGCGTTGGTCGAAAACCTGCAAACGGCGATGGACGAGAACAACATCCCGTTCGCGACCCAAAACGAATTGCTGGCGATCCTGGCGCCAATGCAGCGCGACGTGACAGCGCCGCCGGAAGAAGCGAAATAGAACCGCGAAACGCGCCACGCTTCGGTTAGCGCCGGGTTAACGGCGGGGCAATCTTTACCGATCCTTGAACGGCGCAAGCCTACTCTGGCACCGCGTCGAACGAGGATTGGGGCCATGATGCCAGAGCACGACACCGGACATGCACGTGCGCTGCGCGCAACGCTGATCAGCGTGGCCGCGGCAGCGGCATCGCTTGCGCTGACGGCAATCGCTTTGGCCGGCACAAGCCGCGATGTCCAGCAGCGCGGACGGATGTTCGATCCGGGCGAAGTTTCGGTGGTCAAAGGCGACACGCTGCGCATCGTGAACAACGACGCCGATCTGCTGCACCATGCTTATGTCGAATCGTCTTCCTTCAACTTCGACTCCGGCGAACAACAGCCGGGCACCAGCGTGGACATCAAGTTCACGCAGCCTGGCCAGTTCGAAGTGCTTTGCGGCATCCATCCGAAGATGCGCCTTGCCGTGACCGTGAAGTAGTCTACGATGTCCGCCGGCACCCAGCACAGCGAAACGCCTGCACGCCCTTGGCCGGGGCTCGCGAACGGTCTGTCCATACGTGGCAAGATCTTCGCGGCGTTCCTGGTCTTGAGCGCGATCACGGGGGGCGTCGGCATATTCGCCTACGCGAACTTGTCCCAATCGAGCCGCCTTGTCGCGCAAACCTACGACCGCCCGTTGATGTCGATCAGCTTTGCCCGGCAAGTCCTCGCCGATTTTTCGAGACTGGAAGTTGCCACCGCGCGCAGCCTGCTGACCCGCGATCCCGCCGAATTTGCGGCACTTGATAAGTTGCGCGCCGAACGCGCCGCGGAGTTGCACGACGACCTCGCCGTTGTCGCCAAGCGCGCGACATCGGAGCGCGCACGGAAGGCCGTCGAGCGCGTGCGCGTCGCCGTCGATGCCTGGATCCGCGATGCCGACGCCGCGCTGAAAAAAAGGGGCGCGCCGGACTGGACAGGTCTCGACCGCAGCTCAGCCACTGTGAACGAGGAGATTGATCTCCTCGTCAACTACGCGGCGGGCGACGGCTTTATCGGACGCCAAGAAGCGTTGGCGACGGTCGCTGAAAACACACAGGTCCAAGTTGCGGCGACGCTCGTAGCGTTAGCATTGTCGCTCGTCGTCGCACTCCTTTTGACACGTCGCATCATGGGCCCCGTTGCATCTGCGTCTCTAGCGGCAAATCGAATCGCACAAGGCGAACTCGACGTCGCCATTCCGGTGACCGGCCGTGACGAACTCGCCTCGCTGCTCGATGCGATGGGCACGATGCGCGACAACATCCGTACCATGATGCAGAAAGAGGTCGCACTGCGACGCTCGGCGCAAATCAGGCTCGTGGACGCCATCGAGAGTTCAAGCGAAGGCATCTTCGTCGTCGATGGCGACGGCAAGATCGTGGTCGCCAACACCGAGGTCGAGCATTGCTTCAAAGCCGTCCGCAGCTTCATCGCGCGAGGGCAAGATTTCCACGACCTCGTGACGGCGGCGGTCGAAAACGGCGTGTTCGCGGCGCAGACGCCGGCAGAGCGCGAAACGTTGGTCGCGCGGCTCAAATCGAAAGGCGGCGCGGCGCTGGAAGAACAGCTTGCCGACGGCCGTTGGCTGCGCATCGGGCGAAACCAAACCGGCGACGGCGGCACGGTCGCCATCTTCTCCGACATCTCACTGCAGAAGGAGCGTGAATCCGTCCTGCTCGACGCGAAAGAGCGCGCCGAAGCCGGCAACCGGACGAAGAGCGAGTTTCTGGCCAGCATGAGCCACGAGCTACGCACGCCGCTGAACGCCGTCATCGGGTTTTCCGAGTTGATGGATAGCGAAGTGCTTGGCGCCTTGGGACAGCCGAAATACAAGGAATTCATGGGCGCTATCCTGGGAAGCGCCCGGCGGCTGCTTTCGATCATCAACGACATCCTGGAATGGTCGAAGCTTGATGCGGGACATCTGCCGCTCGATATCGAACCGGTGGACCTTGCTGGGTTCTTCGAAGCCTGCCGCGAGGCACACGAAGCGGCTTTCGAAGCCGCGGGCGTCGCATTGACGATCGACGCACCCGCGGCGATGGCCGTGAACGCAGACCGCGCAAAGCTGATGCTAGTGCTCAAAAGTCTTCTGTCGAATGCCGCAAAGTTCACGCAGACCGGCGGCACCGCGACGCTCAGCGCGCGGGTACGCGGGCAAGACCAAGTCGAAATCAGCGTCACCGACACCGGTATCGGCATGAAGCCCGAGGACGTTCCGCTGGCTTTGACGCCGTTCGGTCAGATCGACAGCCGCTTGGCGCGCAAGTACGAAGGCACCGGTCTAGGTCTCGCGCTCGCCAACGCCATCGTCGAACGCCACGGCGGCACGCTCACGATCGACACGGCACCAGGCGCGGGCACCCGCGTCGCGATCACGCTGAGCGCCGTGTTCGAAGCGCGCACCGCTGCAGCGTGAACCCAACGTTCGCGCGCTACCACGACCCCTTCAGCGTCACGAACGCGGCAACCGCATCGTCGCCGGACACGCCGCCAGCGTTTTGCTGATACATCGCACTCGTCTGCAGCATGAGGCTGTCGCCGATTTGCGCGCTGTAACCGAGTTCGAAGTCCGTTTCCGGCGTCGAACTGGCGAGGTTCAAGACTTCTGTCGAGTAGACGATCTCGCGTGCCTCCGTCACACCCGTCGATGCGGTAACGACCGCGCTGCCCGACGTGATATGAAGCGGCCGCGAAATGGCGAGCCCAAGCGAATCCGCTTCGCCGAACACGCCGCGCTTCGCGATTGCCACGCCATAGGCTTGGGCCTCGATGCCTGAGAAGCTCTCCACAAGCCCGCCCAAGACCGGCGTAGCAGCCGTCGATCCGCGCGACCACGAAGCCGACGCAACCCAGTCATCGCCGAGATCCGCCCGGACACCAAAGCCGATCGATGTGGTCTCAGCGTCCGCCGTCAACATCAATGCACCGGCTTCATCGCTGCCCAGCAAGCTGTTCGCCTCACTGGTCTTCGCGACATTCACGCCCGCGACACCCCACGGCGCAAACTGCCAACTCACCGCGGCAACGGTGTTCTCGGCCGACCGCAGATGAGACGGATCTTGCGTCAGAAAAGAATACGCTTCCTCCGCGGTGAGTACCTCGTCTTCGAAGCCGGCGTTCGTGCTCTCTTCCGTGCGGGCATGTCCGAACGTCAGCGTAAGCGTGTCGCTCAGCGCGACGCCCGCACCCAAAAGCGCAGCGTCTTCAGTCAGCGCCATGAACGGCGAATTCAGCGCCGCCGCCGAAAGGAACAATCCGTCGTACCGATCGTTGGCCGCGAGGTCGAGCGCGTTCAATTGTCCTTGCAGCGCCGCGTTGTGTCCGATGATCAGAGTCGCATCCTCGCCCAGCCGTGCGCGCACAACGACGTCGCTGAGTTCGCGGTAACGCCCGCCGCCCACAACCGAATTCGCCGCATCGTCTGAAACGAAGCCCGACACGCTAAACCTGTCGCCCGCGAAAGCGACGCTGCGCCACAAGCCGGTACCTTGCGTGACAAGCCCTTCAAGGCTGAGTGCCGCGCTTGCCACGGACGCTGTCAGATCGGTGCGATAGTCGCGTCCGAAGGAATCGAAGAACACGACGTCCTTCGCGATCTTAGATGCGCCAAGACCGAAACCAAGCGCCCCCGAAAGGCCCGCCGTACCGGCATTGCCGGTGCCCGAAAAGCCTGCCGTCGTGGCACCCGACGTCGCGATCGATTGTGTCCCCACCGGCGCCAGTGCCGCCTGCAGGTTCACGAGGCCCCGCCCATAGACGGCATCCGTGCCCGGCGCGCCGAGGTCGGTCGCCGACTGCAACATGATGCTCACCACCTGTTGCGGCGTAAGGTAGGGCGAAGCCGCAAACACGCGTGCCGCAACGCCCGATATGTAAGGCGTCGCCATCGACGTCCCCGACATGGTCGCGTAGCCGCCCGGATAAGCGGAGTAGATGCTCTGTCCCGGCGCCACCAAGAATACGTCTTTGAAGCACGTCGTTCGGCCACCGGATGCGACGCAACCGCCATTGCCCGGCGTCTGCGAGAACGAGGAGATAACGTTCGTGGGTCCGACCGACCCCGCGATGATCATGCTGCCCGCGATACCGGTTTGCGTCGCGTAAGCCGCCGGATACCCCGGCGCCAACGCGTTGCCGCCGTTGCCCGCGGCTGCGACGATCACGGCGCTCGCCGCCGCTTGTTGCAGCGGCGCCAGATAGACACTCGAAGGCGACGGCCCGCCCAGGCTCATATTGATGACACGCGCGCCCTGCGCCACCGCATAGTTTATGCCGCTCGCGATACCGGCATCGCTGCCGCTGCCGCTCGCCGATAAAACTTTGACCGGCAAGATCGCAGCGTTCGGTGCGACGCCCGTATTGCCAACGCCGTTCGCAGCCGAAGCCACGATGCCCGCCACATGCGTGCCGTGCCCGTGATTGTCGTCGCCAAGCGCAGAAGCGCCCGAACAGGCGCTCGCAGCACCGAAGCAGCTACCGCCAACGATGCGTCCGGCGAACTCCGGATGATCGAGATCGACGCCCGTGTCCAAAATCGCCACAACGATTCGCGACCCGCCGGACGGCGGCGGCGGTGGGGGTGGCGGCGGGGGAGGCGCCACTGGTTTGCGCCGGCGCACCACAGCCTGCGGCGTCAACCCGTCTTGGGCCTCGTATGCCTCAAACCAGGTGGTGCCATCTTCCGCTTCCGCAGCCTGACGCTCCGCGACGCCATAGACCCAGGGCTTTGGCTCCGCCGCCGCACCAAAAGGAAGCGCACTGACCCCGAGGGCCAACAAAGCAATACGACGAAACCCGGTCATGAAAGCGTCCCCGAAAACCAAGGCGCCATCCTGCCCGCGACCCCCTAACGGAGTGTTTGAAGAACCCGCACATTTGACCTGACCCATGCGCTTTATGGGAGGCAGAACTTCATCGCAGCGCCATCTCTCGGGTTTACAGATTGATGTCTTGACATCAAAAAAGCAGATGCCTAAGATGTCTGTTCATGCGCACGACACTGACCATCGACGACGATCTTGCAGGGCTCTTGCAACAGCGCGCGCGCGAAACCGGCGCGTCTTTCAAGGAGACTGTCAACCGCACAATCCGCGCCGGGCTGGGATCGTCCGCGAAACGGCGGCGCGATGCGGCGCCCAAAACCGTTCCGCATTCTTTTGGTTTCCGGCCGGGCATCGACACGGACAAGCTTGGCCAACTGGTCGACGAAATGGAGGCGGAGGCATTTGCCGCCGCGACGGCGAAACATGATCCTGCCCGACGTAAACGTCCTCGTTCACGCACATAACGCGGATTCCGCGCAGCACAAGTTGGCGCGCGCGTGGTGGGACAAGTGCCTCGAAGGCCCTGAAGGCGTGGGCCTCGCCTGGGCTGCCATTCTGGGTTTCATTCGAATTACGACGAACCGAAAGATTGTCGCTCGTCCGTTCGCGGTCGCAGACGCCACAAGCCGCATCGAAGACTGGCTCGCCGAACCCCACATACATATTGCCGAACCGTCACCCCGCCACTTCGAGCGGTTGCGCGCAGAACTTGAACGCCTTGGCACCGCAGGCAACCTCACGACCGACGCCCACCTCGCGACACTCGCGATGGAGCGCGGCTACATTCTCTATTCGACCGACACCGACTTCGCGCGCTTCAAGGGCTTGCGCTGGGTAAACCCCTGCACGAACTGAGCTAAGGACGAGCTTGTCACGACCGCACGCGCTCAAAATCCATGGTCCAGTTTGTCTCCCATGTCGTCCCGGCGTCGGGCGAAAACGCCTGCTCCCAGCGCGCCGAAGTGGGCGTGATGCGCGACCAGATAAAACGCACGCGGACCGGCTTGCAGTTGAACGTGTCGTCCGCAAGGAACAGTCCCACGCCGTCTTCGAAACGCCCGCGCATCGGCGGGTCAAGCGGCGCGTGCGGCGTACGCCCGTCCAGCCACCAGATCGACCACACCGATGTCGCCGGATCGAACGCGCGCAACGTCACCGCGCGATAGGCGCCACCTGGAAGGTCGAGCACATTGTCGTCGGCATTTGCCGCGCCGCCCATCAAGAGCTGCGCCTTGGACGTTCCCGAAAACACGATCCAATCCGTACTTCCCGCCAACCGTTCCTTGAGCCTGCGATGCGTCACGCGCCACTCGCCCGCCAAAAAGTCGAAGTCGTGCGCGCCGGATGCTGTGTTGGCTGCTGCCATCGTCGTGTCTCCGTAGGATTGGCGCGCACCTTACGGGAATATATATGACACCCTTTGTCAGGGTTACGGACGCCAGATCGATGCGCGCTAGAACTCCTTAGGGTACAACACTGCCGCCTCCGGAGAGCGCGAAGTTCATGAGCCCGGCAGAAACCGTTGAGAGCATAGCAGCTTACCTAGGACGCTTCGCGGACTTAGGGCTCGCTGAGGTCGAACGCTTCGTGGCCAAAGGCAAAAGCCGCGTGCTTGAGCCGGGCGACAGTTTCTGCCGTCTGGGGCAACGGACGCACGAAGTAGCCTTCATTCAAGCGGGCATCGTCCGCTATATGATCTCCCTGCCGGACGGAAACGAATCCACAAAGGATTTCAGTTTCAAGGGCAGCTTCACGGTGTCGTTCGGAAGCGCCGCTCTCCAACGTCCGGCAGAGGTTGCCATTGCAGCGGTCGTTCGCACCGAGTTGCTGGTCTGGCCCTATCAAGTGCTGTTGGACCTCTACGATTCGAATATCGAGTGGCAAAAGGTCGGACGCCGCATCGCGGAGTTTCTCTATGTCCGCAAGGAACAGCGCGAACTGTCATTCCTGCTGCTCGACGCCGAAGCACGCTACCGGCAGATGCGCGCGCAGTTTGGCCCGCAAGCCGACGCCATCCCGCAATACCATCTTGCCTCCTATCTGGGTATGCGGCCGCAATCGCTATCGCGGCTCAAAAAACGCATTGCCGATGCACCTGGGTGAATGACACCCCGCTTCGCCCCGGTCAGCATGCTGGCGCATTGAACAAACGGGGATCGCGATGAAAAGGTCTTTGAAGATCGTACTCGTGGCGTCGATCGCCGCTCTAGCCGCGGGCGCCACATTGGCGGCGTCGTTCCTGGTGGCGCCGCTCCGGCCGGCGCCCGTGCGAACCGGGCCGCCACCGGCTGAGGTGCTGGTAAAGCTAAAAGGTTCCCCGGGCCAAACCCCCGGCGCTTTCAGCGTGACCCGTATCGCGCACGCGTCAGTGCTGCTCGACTTCGGCAACGCAACCGTGCTCACCGACCCGTGGTTCAGCGAGAAAGTGCACTACCATCACGGCGAGCCCTTGGGAATTTCCTTGGACCGTCTTCCCCGGCTGACGGCCGTTGTGATTAGTCATGAGCACTACGACCATTTCGACATCGAAACGTTCGCGCGCTATCCCGATAAAGCAGTACCGCTTTTCGTCGGGCCGAACATGCGCGATGCCGCACGCGCGGCGGGCTTCACGAACGTGCGTGAGCTGCGCCCTTGGGAATCCGCAACCGTCGGGCCGCTGACCATCACGGCGGCACCCGCGGCCCACAAGGTGCCCGAGGTCACGTTCGTGATTCAGGCGAACGGCGCCACTGTCTATTTCGGCGCCGACACGCGCCTCATTCCCGAACTCGATGAATTGCCCAAGCGCTTCCCTAGGATCCAACTCGCGCTGTTGCCGGTCAACGGCCTTCACGTAATGGGCGAACAAGTCGTCATGAGCGCCGAACAAGCGGCCGACTTCGCGCGCCGGCTCAATGCGGAAGTCGCCGTGCCGGCCCACTATCGCTTTCACGGCAGCTGGTTCACCGACACGTTCGTCCTCGCCTACGACGGCACGCCCGAGCGATTCGCCGGAGCTCTCAAAACCCGTGCCCCCGCGACAACGGGCGTGGTTCTGGAGCCAGGGCAAGTTCTGCGCTTAGCGCCGTGAAGCTCAGGCACGCGTGATACACGATAGAGATGCAGGGTTGGGTCGTACCAGCCTCTCGACATAGGTCAATTTTTAACCTATGTTAGGCAGGCTTGAGGGTGCGATGCCGGCGATCAAAGACTTCGGCGGATTCAAGATCACGATGTATTTCGAGGATCACAATCCGCCGCACTTTCACGTCGTTTCGCCCACGCAAGCTGCGGTCGTTGAGATAGCAACGTTGACCGTCATGGCTGGCGCAATGAAGGCGGCGCAACTGCGCGAAGCCCTCGAATGGGCCGAAGCGAACAAGGAACTGTTGGAGCGGAAATGGACCGAATTGCATTGAGCGAGCCGCTCCCCCGCTTGAAGGGTGTGAAGGCGCTGCCTTCGGCAAGGCTGAAGATCGCGTGGCGCAAGGGCGGAAGCACCGTCTGCGATCTGACGGGGCTGATCGCCCGCTCGCACGTGCTCGCGCCGCTCAAGGACGCGGCGAACTTCGCCAAGGCAAAGGTGATCGACTGGGGCGCAGGCGTCGGCTGGCCGAACGGTCTCGATCTATCGGCGCAGACGCTGCAGAGGATCGCGGCCGAGCAAGCCGCGTTCGACGCCGCGTCTTTCCGCGCCTGGCAAGTGGCGCTCGGTCTCTCGAACCAGGAAGC
>JBJXEH010000186.1:0-2683 GCA_046153995.1 Micropepsaceae bacterium | reverse complement strand
CGCTGAGGCGGCTCGAGTAGCCGACTGGAGGCAATTGTTATGAGTAAGAACGACAAAAGGGGCAACCCCGTTTCCTACGGCACGCAGAGTGCCATCGACGGCTTGGACCTGGCGGCGGACATGCTGGTTGCTTTCAAGGCCGATACGCTGGGCGCGATCGACGCGGTCATCGCTGAGCATCCGGACTTCGCGCTAGCGCATGCGCTGCGTGCTGGGGCACTTGCGACGGCGACCGACAAGGCGTTCGAGGATGAGGCGCTGAAAAGCCTCAAGGCGGCGGAAGCTTTGGCCGCGAAAGTGAACGAGCGCGAAGGGTTGCACATTGCAGCCGCCGGATCGTGGCTACGCGGCGATCTGGCGAAGGGTGTCGAGTTGTGGGGTAAGGCGTCGATGCTCTACCCGCGCGACCTCACGGCGCTGCAGTTCGCGCACGCCGGCGATTTCTTCCTCGGCTACGCGCATATGCTGCGCGACCGCGTGGCGCGTGTACTGCCCCAGTGGGATCGTAGCGTGCCGGGCTACGGCTTCGTGCATGGCATGTACGCGTTCGGGCTGGAGGAGTCCGGCGACTACGCGGCCGCCGAAGCGCACGGCCGGCAGGCGGTGGAGGCGAACGCGGAGGACGGTTGGGCCGCGCATGCGGTCGCACATGTCATGGAGATGCAGGGGCGCGCGAACGAGGGCGTGGACTATCTCGCGACAACGTCTGCCGGTTGGGAGCCGGGCAGTGGGTTTGCGTATCACCTATGGTGGCACAAAGCGCTGTTCCATCTCGACACCGGCGACGCGAAGGCAGCGCTGAAGCTGTTCGACGAGAAGATCTCGGCGGGTGGGTTCGGCCAGGCGCTGGAACTCATCGACGGGTCGTCGTTGCTGTGGCGGCTGCACTTGCTTGGCCACGACGTCGGCAACAGGTGGGACGATGTGGTCCAAAACTGGGAGAGCCGCATCGACCACGGCTACTACGTCTTCAACGACGTGAACGCGATGATGGCGTTCGCGGCGACGGGCAACGTGGCGGCACAAGACCGGCTGATCGCGTCGGTGCGAAAAGCAGCCACCGGCAACGGCACGAACGCGATGATGTCGCGCGAGGTGGGCTTGCCCGCGTGCGAAGGCTTCGCGGCGTTCGGGCGCGGCGAGTATGCGAAGGCGATCGACCTGTTGCTCGCGGTGCGCGGCAAGGCGAACCGCTACGGCGGCAGCCACGCGCAGCGCGACATGTTCTCGTGGACGCTCACGGAGGCGGCTATCCGCGCGGGCGACCGTGCGTTGGCCGACGCGTTCGTCGCCGAGCGTCTGTCGTGGAAGCCGGAAAGCCCAGTCAATCGCGCCTGGGCGGAGCGCGCCGAGAAATTGACACGCAAACAGGCGGCCTAACGCTGCCTGCTTATTTCTTAAGAGACCGAGCGACCGCCGGTAGATCGATAAAGATGCCGAGCACGGTAGCCAGATACACGAACGCGACCGAGGCTGGAATGAGCACCAGCCTCTGGTCCGGTTCGAGCATGAATAGCGTCGCCACGATGAGCGCGCGGGCAACGGCGTGCGCGGTATAAAGCGCGGTGCGTCCGTAGCTCCAACCGATGACCGGCCAATGCATGGCCATGCCGATGGCCAGGATCGGCACCGCGAGATCGGGTGCGGTCCAGAACGCGAGTGCCGCCATCGGCCAGAACAGCAGCATGCCGAACATGGCGGGTCCGATGATGCTGCCAGCGGCCGACTTGTCGCCCATGAAGTTCACGCCGGCGATGCTGGAGAGACCCCAGGCCAGCGGAAAGATCGCGCCGCTGCCGATGAACGCGATCGTGAGCCACGTCTTCAGCGGCAGGTCCATCGTGCCGACATACGCTAGAGCGCCCCAATAGAGCGCCCCAATAGATCGCCCCCGCGAGCGGAAACGTGTAGCCGCCCTTGAGGCGAACGAACGATTCAAGCCGGTCGCGTAGAAGTGCGTTCGCGAGATCCATGCAAGCTCCCAGAATTTCCCAGAGGCTAGGTTTGCATAATGCAACGCACCTCGGAAGGTCTACGAATGGCTAACGGAGCAAGAGCGACAACAGCTCGCTTGGCACTTCGCCGTTGCGGTTGACCACGATGATCGGCACGTCCGTGAAGCGCGCGAGCGAGCGGGCGGTCTCGGCCGGCGGTACGGGGCTTTGCGGCGATTCCGAGAAGATGATCGTCCAAGGGTCCCGGCCGCGAACTTTCAGCGCCTCGCAAGCGGTCAGGGTGTGGCTGATCGTGCCCAGATAGGTGCCCGCGACCAGCAGCACGTGCGCGTCAATCGCGTCGATCAGGTCGAGGTTCGTAAAGCGCGGCGCGAGTGGTGACATGATCCCACCAGCACCTTCGATGAACGTGACGCGATCGTTGTTGGCGGCGCTCGCGCACACGGCGATGAGCGCATCGAGATTGATGGGGCGGTCTTCGCGCGCGGCCGCCATGTCGGGTGACAGCGCGGCGTGGTAGCGCCACGGCGAGATTTCAGCGACGCTGTGCTCGTTCACTTGCTTGCCCAGGGCCCTTAGGATGAGTCCCGTGTCACTCGTATGCGCTTGCGCCGGATCGAAGCCGCTGATGATCGGCTTCAACGCAGACACCGGCGTGCCCCTGCGGCGCAGCGCATCGATGAGGCCGCAGGTGATGTAGGTCTTACCAACTTCAGTGCCGGTGGCGG
>JBJXEH010000185.1:0-4525 GCA_046153995.1 Micropepsaceae bacterium | reverse complement strand
TTCGCGCAAGCGCGCGCGTTGCTGCGTTAGGGAGCGGGCGGCACCGCCAACACGTCCGCCGCGACCTTCCCATCCACCGGATTGCCCGGTTGCAGCCCAAGCAAATGCATCACCGTCGGGTGCACGTCGATATTCTCGACGCGCGCGATCTCTTTGCCTTGCGCGATGCCCGCACCCCACGCGTAGAACACACCGTGCATCTCTTCGATCGATGTGTCGTAGCCGTGCGACGCGGCAAGCGCGCCGAAATCCGGTGTGAAAGTGTCCGACCAGACCCACGACGTGCCCAGCCAATACGCGTACCAGGGAAAGCTGTCGGTTCCCGCGATGTAATAGGGCGGCTTCACCACCAGCATCAGATCGCCGAGCCGCTTTCCCGTACCAAGCCCCGCATATGCTGCCGGATATTGCCCCGTCCGGTGCACGGTGAACGCGTTCGAATAACCGGAAAGCGCCTTCTCCACCCCCTCCACGCTCTCACCCTTGTCGAGATAGAGATAGGCGCTCCCGCCGTCGCCCGCATCGCGCGCGCGAATGCCGTGCCGGTTGATGATACGCGGCAGGTTGATCACCTGATCGACCTTCATCATGCCGTGATCGGTACCGACGATCAGCGTGCCCTCGCGCCCGTTGCCCAGCGCCTTCAACACACCCATCAGCTTGCCGACGATCCGATCCGCCTTGCGCACTTCGGCGAGGGCTTGCGGCGACGTCACGCCGTTCACATGCGCCTCATGATCCGGCCCGCGAAAATAGAGCGCGATCAACCGCGGCCGCTTCGCATCCGTGCGCTTGAGAAGCCCCAGCGCCTCCTGCAGCACCGCCTCGTCCGACGGCAACTCAGCCCACGGCTTGTACTCATTCGCGATCGAGGCAAGCTTGCCCTTCGTCTTCGACACGCGGTTCCAGAAATTGAACGCAGCCGACGGCACGCCCTGCCGCTCCGCCGCCTGCCAAACGGACTCGCACCCCGTCATCCAATCCGCATCGGCAGTGTCCGGCAGCTTGCCCAACACCGGATCGATGAACCCGTTCTGCACGACGCCATGCCGCGCCGGCAAACAGCCGGTGACGTAGGACGTGTGGTTCGGCAAAGATAAACTCGGGTAAACGGGAATGAGATGACGCGACCAAGCGCCCTCCTCCTTGATGCGATCGAGCGCCGGCGTCTTCGTCGCGTCCGCCATCGCCGGTGCAAACCCGTCGAACATTACGAGCACCACAGTGCGCTCCGCCGCGGACGCGCTGAGAGGCAATAGCAGCAACATCAGCACCGAAAAAATCGAAACAACACGACTGCTCATGAAATCCCCCTTGAAGTCGCGAGCGCCTGGTACACCGGCATGATCATCTGAAACGCGCGCAGGTCACCGGTCGTCCCCTCGCCCATCTTGTTCATCACGTAAGCACAGCAGACGCGCTTGTCCAAATCCGCAACGACGAGCGAACCACCCCACCCGCCCCAGAAGCACGTGTTCGGGCTGGGTAGCGGCATCGCGTCGCCCGGCAGCCCGTAGCCCATACCGTGCCGCACCGGCAGACCCAGCACCATGTCGAGCTCCTCGATCTGCGGCTCCAGGGCGCGCCATGTCCCCGCATCCGACATGATGCGCTTGCCCTTCGACACGCCGCGATTGGCAAGCACCGTCTGCACCCTCAGCCATCAAGCGTCCTCTAAATCAACTCTGGTTCCGCGGACGGTCGCTCACCACCACCATCGGCCCAAGCCGGTAGCCCGCATCCCGCCGCCCCGAAGACGGCACCCACAAACTCGACACCGCGCCGTCAAGATAAAGCGCATCTTCGCATTTCAACGCATCGCGAAAGAACCGCGCGAACTTGCCAAACGACACAGGTTCCTCGCTGATGACGAAGAAGCCAAGCCCGTCATGTACGCCGACGCCATTGCGCACATAGCGCGAGTCGCCGTCTTGCCCAAACTGCGCGTTGATCGCGCCGCCCGTCACAAGCATCGGCCCCGACTGCGTCGCCCACACCGGCGTGACACCGCTGCTTGCATAGTCCGCCGTGGTCAGAACGCGCGGCTGACGCTTTTCATCGACGAAGAACACGCCGTTCGGCTGCATGTAGAAATTGCCAGATCCGGCCTGCTGATTGAGCGCGTGTTCCTCTTGGCCCTTCGCCACGAAAAGCCCGATCGGCGCGCCGCTCGCATCGAACATCCCCGCGTTCATCGCAAAGACCACGCGCCGGTTGTCCACGAGCCCGCTCGCCTCCAACGCCTCGAACCCGCCGAGCGCACGGCCTTGGCCCTCCGCCCAGACGAGCGCGACCTCCTGCCGCCCCGGCCGGAAGATGCAGACGCTGAACGCACTACCCTCAAACGTGTGCGTCTCGCAAACCGGCGTGCGGATCATTGTGCGGTACGTGAACAACCCCGCAACCAGCAGCGCGACGACCGCGACGTACAAGAAGGCCCGATTGCGCATCTACGAGTACCGCTCCTCAAGCCACGGATCGCCCAAATTGTGATAGCCGCGCGTCTCCCAAAATCCCGGCTTGTCGTCGCGGCTGAACTCGATGCGCTTCACCCACTTCGCGCTCTTCCAGAAATAATAGCGCGGGATGACGATCCTGACCGGCCCGCCATGCTGGCGCGTGATCGGATAACCCTCCCACGTATGCGCGATGATTGCGTCATCCGAAGCGAACGCCTCAAGCGCGACGTTTGTCGTGTAGCCGTCATAAGCATGAAGAATCACGTGCCCCGCCTCCGCCTTCGGCCGCACCAGCGCCATCAAATCGCGCGCCGAAACACCCACCCAATGATTGTCATACCGGCTCCATTTGGTGACGCAATGAATGTCCGAGACGTTCGCCGTCTGCGGCAGCGCGAGCAACTGCGCAAGGCTGAGCGAAACCGGATTCTCGACCAACCCATCGACGGCAAGCTTCCAATCGGCCGCCGTGACATCCGGCTGAACACCCAAATCGAGCACCGGCCAGTTCGCCACCAACCGCTGCCCCGGCGGCAGCCGGTCGAGGCGCTCCGGATCGGTGGTGCCAGTAATATTCCGCGCCGCCTTCGCCCAACGCATCTTCGCGGCCAAAAGCTTCTCGTTGACGTCGTCGCTCATCCGCCACCATTTCGCACGAGGCCCAATTTCAAACAATGCGCGGTGGTGACACCAGCGCCGGACTCATCATCATGTCCCCACATTGCCGAAACAGCCAAAAACACGTTTGCATTCAAAGCCTTGCCGCACTCGTGACAAAAAAACGATGCAAATTCTGCCGCTACGCCGCTACATCGGCTCAAGACCGCCAAAAATGCCGCTACAACGGTGCTACTGACCCGCTACTTGTAGCACCCTGCATCGGCGGCGCGTAGCACCCACGTCGCGGAACGCCCAAAGCTAGTCAGGTGTCGCAAGCAGCAATCCACACAATAAGCTACGCACATAGATAATTCACTCAGCGAACTGCCGCAGCCAACCCGTCGCACCCAGCGCCTACTTCACACGCCACACCAAACTCGGCCGCCATATGCCCAGCACGACGTTTGCCGTCGCCACCGCAAGCAGCACCCACAACGGACCCGTCTCGGCACCTGGCGAAACGGCAGCCGCGATCGCCTCCCCCTTTGGCTGCGAGCGCTTTGGCTGCCCGTTCGGCCTCGCGCTGCGTCGGCCCCAAGATGCCGAAAAGTCCGGCCTCGAAGATCAAGACGCCGCTTACGGCTTTCGCCCAAGCCCATCCTGCGTTCTTGTAGACGGGGCTCGCCGCGAGCGCGATCAAGCCAGCGATCAACGTCAGCCCCAGCGACGGGAAGAAGATCCACGTGGCGATGGAGGCCATTGCGTTTCGGACGGCTGCATAAGCCGCCAAATCAGCGGGCGGCGGCGCCGCATAAGAAAGCGCAATCAACGAAGCCATCGCCCCATCAACCCGATCGCCCCCATCGTGTGCAGGAGTTTGAGAAGCTGGCGCATGGGTTGGGTAGACCTTCCTAGTGCGAGACGCTCGGCGATGGGAACACCACTACCTGGCCCAAAGTTACCATGTGGCGGCGCGGCGGGCACCAAAGGAGCGTCCTTGCCCTTCTCCCGCGCGGTACGCGTGGAGAAGGTCGCGCGCCGCACGTCAAGTGCGGCGTGACGGATGAGGGCGCCGCGGTTGCGACGAGCACCGTGCGCTCGTCAAGGGCCCCGATTCTCGCGCACCCACTGCCCGATCAGAGCTGTCGTCTTCTCACAACCAGCTTCACGCGATCCCGGGCGAGTGAGCGCCGTCTCGCCGGCCGAATTGCGCACATGCGGGTTGGCACCGTTGCGCAGCAGCATTTCAGCCACCTCGGGAGAAGGACACTTCATAAGCGCAGTCTCGCCCCGCGCATCCTTCACGTCGATCTTGGCACCACGCGCAACAAGCTTCTGCACTATGTCGGGGTGAGCGCCGTAGAGCATCAGCGGCGTGAGACCATCCTTGTCGGTGGCATTGACGTTGGCGCCGTATGCGATCAGCAGGCGCGCTACCTCCGGCGACGAGGGGCGGGTCAGCGGCC
>JBJXEH010000184.1:0-25055 GCA_046153995.1 Micropepsaceae bacterium | reverse complement strand
GTCGATGGGTCGGAGTTCGTGATCGCGGACTTGCCTGGATTGATCGAAGGCGCGCATGAAGGCGTCGGTCTTGGCGATAGATTTTTGGGTCATGCGGAGCGCTGCAGCGTTTTGCTTCATCTTGTCGATGGCGGGATGACGCCGGCGGAGATCGCGCAGGGCTACGTACAGGTCCGGCGCGAGATCGAAGCCTATGGCCAGGGGCTTGAGAGTAAGCTTGAGATATTGGTGCTCAACAAAGCCGACTTGATGTCGAGCGGTGATGTCGAGCGCAAGCGCCGGGCGCTTGCCGAAGTGGCTGGTGTGAATGCGATGATGATGTCGGGCGTGCAAGGCGACGGTGTAACGGAAGTTTTGCGCGAAATCGCGGTCGCGCTTGCCTATCACCGGCGCGACAATCCGGAAGCGTTTCGCGCCGATCCCGACGGTGTGCGCTTGATCGAGCGGCAGGATGAGCCTGAGGGCTTGCCGACCGAACGCGGGTGGACGCCGTGAGCGGTAAGCTCACATCCGCCAAAACCATCGTCGTCAAAATCGGATCTTCAACACTGGTGGACGCGGCGACGGGTACGCTCGCGCGCGATTGGCTCGACGCGTTTGCCGCGGACGTCGCGCGGGTTAAGGCGCGGGGGCAGCAGGTGGTGCTGGTGTCGTCGGGCGCGATTGCGCTGGGGCGGCGGAATTTGAAGCTCGCTTCGGGTGCGTTGAAGTTGGAAGAGGCGCAGGCTGCCGCTGCGGTCGGGCAGATTGCGCTGGCGCGTGCTTGGAGCGAGGCGCTTGCTGCGCATGATCTTACCGTCGCGCAGGTGTTGTTGACGCTTGGCGATACGGAGAACCGGCGGCGGTATTTGAACGCGCGATCGACGATGAAGACGTTGCTGGGTTTGGGCGCCGTTCCCGTAATCAACGAGAACGACACGGTGGCGACCGCCGAGATTCGCTTCGGCGACAACGACCGGTTGGCCGCGCGCGTGACGGGGATGATCGAGGCGGATTGCTTGGTGTTGCTCTCCGACATCGATGGGCTTTACAGCGCCAATCCGCGCACGGATGCGAATGCGGAGTTCATTGCCGAGGTGCCCGCGATCACGCCCGAGATCGATGCGATGGCGGGGGCTGCGGGGTCCGACATGGGATCGGGCGGCATGGCGACGAAGATCATGGCGGCCCGGATCGCGACGGACGCGGGTGCCAATATGGTGATTGCGAACGGCGGGTTGCGTTCGCCATTGAAGGTGATCGAGGACGGAGCGCGGTGCACGTGGTTCCTCGCCTCGGCTACACCTGCGGCGGCGCGCAAGCGGTGGATTGCGGGGACGCTCAAGGCGGCGGGCAGCATCAAGATCGATGCGGGTGCGGTGGCGGCACTTACGCAGGGTAAGAGTTTGTTGCCGGCGGGTGTTGTTGCTGTCGAAGGCGCGTTTGAGCGTGGGGACTGCGTAGCCGTTAAGGATTCCGCGGGCCGCGAAGTGGCGCGCGGGCTTGCCGCTTACGGCGCGGAGGACGCGCGACGGATCGCGCGGGCGAAAAGCGGCGACATCGAAGCGTTGCTCGGCTACCGTGGCCGCGCCGAGATGATCCACCGGGACGACATGGCATTGGTGCGCTGATGAATGCGCCGCTCAACGAAGACGTCGACGAACTGATGACGCGCATGGGGCGGGCCGCGCGCGAGGCGTCGCGCGTGCTTGCCAAAGCGGACAAGAGCCAGCGCGCGGGTGCGTTGGTTGCGATGGCGAAAGCGATCACCGCTTGCGAGAAGCAAATTCTTGCCGCCAATGCGCGCGATGTTGAGCTTGCGAAGAGCGCTGGATTGAGCGCCGCGTTTCTCGACCGGATGAAGCTTTCGTCCGAAGCCGTGCAGGCGATGGCGAAGGGAATCGAGACCGTCGCTTGGCTGCCCGATCCGATCGGCGATGCGGAGGCCGAGTGGACGCGGCCGAACGGGCTCAAAATCGCGCGCGTGCGTGTGCCGATCGGCGTGATCGGGATTATCTACGAGAGTCGGCCGAACGTCACCGCGGATGCGGCGGCGCTCTGCATCAAGTCGGGGAACGCCGTGATCTTGCGCGGCGGGTCGGAGGCGCTGGGCTCCGCGCGGG
This sequence comes from Micropepsaceae bacterium, assembly GCA_046153995.1. Lineage (GTDB taxonomy): Bacteria > Pseudomonadota > Alphaproteobacteria > Micropepsales > Micropepsaceae > SZUA-430. Next base: position 22,953 of record JBJXEH010000184.1, on the reverse strand, counting down.
CGATCCAGACGGCGATCGGCGAAGCGCTGGAGCGGGTGAGCTTGCCCAAGGATTCCGTGCAGGTCGTGCCGACGGCGGACCGGCTTGCGGTGGGAAAGATGCTGGCGGGCCTTGAGGGCAACATCGATCTCGTTATTCCGCGCGGCGGCAAGAGTTTGGTCGCGCGCGTGCACAAGGACGCGCGCGTGCCGGTGCTCGCGCATCTGGAGGGCAACTGCCACGTCTATGTCGATAAGGCCGCCGATTTGCAGAAGGCGATCGACATCGTTGTGAACTCGAAGATGCGGCGGGTGTCGGTGTGCGGGGCGGCGGAGACGTTGCTGATCGATGCGGCGGGTGCGGGGCGGTTGCTCCGGCCGCTGGTGCTCGCGCTGATCGAAGCCGGGTGCGAGGTGCGCGGCGACCGCATTGTGCAGACCGTCGATCCGCGCGTTGAAGCGGCGGACGAGGACGATTGGTATACGGAATTCGCCGACGCGATCATCGCGGTCAAGATTGTCGAGGGCGTGGACGCCGCTGTCGCGCATATCGCGAAGTATGGGTCGGCGCATACCGACTCGATCGTCACGGAAGACAAGGCGGCTGCGGAGACGTTCTTGCGCGAGGTCGACAGTGCGATCGTGCTGCACAACGCCTCGACGCAGTTCGCGGACGGCGCGGAGTTCGGCTTCGGCGCGGAGATCGGTATTGCGACCGGGCGCTTGCACGCGCGCGGGCCCGTCGGCGCGCGGGAGCTCACCACCTACAAATATGTCGTACGGGGCAATGGTCAGACACGATCCTGACGCGCTGCCGCCGGCCGTTGTGGCGCTTGCGCGGGCGGGTGGACGGATCGGGCTGTTGGGCGGGTCGTTCAACCCCGCGCATCAGGCGCACCGGCACATTAGTTCGATTGCGCTCAGGCGTTTGAAGCTCGACGCGGTGTGGTGGCTGGTGTCGCCACAGAATCCGTTGAAGAGTACCGCCGGGATGGCGTCGCTTGAGCGGCGGCTCGCGAGAGCGCGCGAAGTTGCTGCGCATCCGGACATTCATGTGAGCGCGGCTGAGACCGTTCTTGGCACGCAGTACACCGTCGATACTTTGGAAGCGCTGACGGCGAAGTTCCCCAAAGCGCATTTCGTGTGGCTGATGGGCGGGGACAGTTTGGCTTCGTTTCATCTTTGGCGCCGGTGGAAGGCGATTGCGAAGCTGCTGCCTATTGCGGTCGTCGCGCGGCCGGGGTTCACCATCCGCGCGCTCGCCAGTCCCGCGGCGCAGTTTTTGGACGACGCGCGGATCGACGACAAGGACGCGGCGACGCTCGCCGATCAGACAGCGCCCGCGTGGACGTTCTTGCGCGAGCGGCTCGATCCGACGTCAGCGACGGCTCTGCGCAACCGCGGCGTGTGGCGGTAGAACCGCGTCTGCGCAGCGTTTTTTCCGCTGAAATCAAGGCCCTTCGCATTCACTTTGATTGAAAACTCGCGGGATTGTTCATCGTCGTGTTAGCCGAACTGTGTTAGCGTTTGATCGTCGAAGCTGATGTTTCGGCGGCGGGTCTTTCTCGAATGCGAGGATGTCGGCTCTGGTCCTGACGGTGCATCTCAAAACCACTTGGTTGCCCACGGATTGGCGTTGCCCGCTCAACCCAGCAACTGAAGGAGTGCACCACTGACCCTCAAGCGTACGACCCGCACTTCGCGGGCCAAGTCACCAGTCCCCTCGCCGAAGCGCAAAGCTCCGGCAAGCAAGGCCGCCGCGCCGAAGACCAAGAAACGCGCGGACGAAGCCAGTCAAAAGCTGCTCAAAGTCGTGCTGAAGTCGCTCGACGGCGACAAGGCCGAAAACATCGTCGCGATCGACCTTGCCGGTAAAACACCGATGGCCGACTTCATGGTTGTCGCCAGCGGCCGGTCGAACCGTCATGTCACCGCCATCGCCGAGCACTTGAGCGAAGAGCTGAAGAAGCACGGCATCAACGGCCGCGCCGAGGGTCTGCCGCAAGGCGACTGGGTGCTGGTCGATGCGATGGACGTGATCGTGCACGTGTTCCGGCCGGAAGTGCGCGCGTTCTACAATCTCGAGAAAATGTGGGGCGACGGGGCGGTTGCCGCCGAAGCCGTGTAGAGCCGCTTGGCGCTCGCGCTCGACATCTTGGCCGGCGGCCGGGCGAAGGCCGCGCCGGAAACCGAACTTGCACACGCCTATTTGCAACGCGCGCGCGATACCGGACGCGCATTGGGGCTCGCGTCATTCGTGCTCAGCGAGTGGGACGAGCGGCGGCCGGAGAAGCTGATCGAAGCGTGCGCGGGCGGCGTGTTGCTTGTGGCACTCGACGAACGTGGCTCATCGCTCACCAGCGACGCGTTCGCCAAACAGATCGCGAAGTGGCGCGACGTCGGCGAAGCGCGCGCTTTGTTCGTGATCGGCGGACCCGACGGCCTGCCCGCCGACGTGAAGCGCCGCGCGCAGATGACGCTCGCGTTCGGCACGCAGACCTGGCCGCATCTGCTCGTCCGCACCATGCTTGCGGAGCAGCTGTTTCGTGCGGTGACGATACTGGCGGGGCATCCGTATCACCGGGCTTGAGCGTCAAGCAGGTTTACAGTCTTTGTTCGTCGCAAACTCGTGCGCTTTGCCTACCGCCAACGCGTAGTGCGCGTAGTAGTCCGGATGCTCGGTGCCCATCCAGCGGTCCCACCAGGTGAAATAGAGGCCGTAGTTGTAGCCGGCTTGGCTGTGGTGCAGGTCGTGGTGTGTCGTGGTCGTCAGCCAATCGAGGTGGGGGCGGCCGTCACGGCGGGCGGGCATGATCTCGTAGCCGGAGTGGCCCAGCGTGTTGCGTACGATTTGGTGCAGCACGAAGAGGCCAACTGCGGGCCAGGGCGTCGGGACAACCATCACCCAGATCGGTACGAACGCGCCCATCAACGCTGCTTCGCCGAGGTCGAAACTGTAGGCGGTGAATGGCGAGGGGTTGAAGCTTTTGTGGTGGCGGCGATGGAACATGCGGAACAGGCGCGGGTCGTGGATTGCGCGGTGAGTCCAATAGAAATAGGCGTCGTGGGCGACGATCATGAGCGCGAGGCTCGCCCAGAACCAGAGCGGGCCCCAGGAGGTCGCGATTGCGTGGCCGTGCAGCCAGCCCGCCCGCTCCATCACGAACGGGATCAAGGCGATCGTCGAGAAGATCGCGACGGAACGCAGCGAGACCCAGAACTCGGTGACGAGTTGGCTTGTGGGCGGCGTGTCGCGGCGGATTTTGCGGTTCTTGAGCACGCGGCCGAGGATGATCCAGAGGACCAGCCAAACGCCGATCGCGAAGATCGCATAGCGGGTGACGTCGTGCGCCATGTTCGAGAGCCATTGGCTGCCAAGTGCTTGGATGAAGTCTTCCATGAAAAATGCCTCCTTGGGGTTCGAGGCCAAGGTGGCGGCAACCGGCGGCTCAATCTCGCCGATGGCGGAAATGCTTGGTTGTTTTTGGAATCAGCGAGCGATTTCCGGATTCGGCGAGACTGTTTCGAGTGCGTCGCGGCGCCATTGGGTGGGGGTTTTGCCTGTCGCTTCCTTAAACGCGCGGTTGAAGGGGCCGAGCGAGCCGAAGCCCAAGTCGAACGCGATGGCGGCAACCGTTGTGCGGGATTGGGCGGGATCTGCGAGCGTCGTCTTGGCCGCCTCGATCCGGCGGGTGTTGACGAAAGCCGCGAAATTGCGGTGTCCCAGATTGTCGTTGATCAGGCGGCGCAGCCGGTGTTCGGGCACGCCCACTTTTCCGGCAAGCGCGCCGATAGTCAGGTTCTCGTCCTTCCAGGCCGCGCCTTTGTCCATGATCTCGGCCAGCTTCTCGAGTGTCAGACGGTCGGCGGGGTCGATGCGCGGGGAGTCCTGGGCGGTCACCGGTGCCGCCTTGCCGAAGATGGCCGCGTTCGTCTCCAGGAAGACAAAGCAACCGGCGAGACAGAAGAGCGCCATCACACCACCGCCGGCGAGGCTGTACCACCAGGCCGCGATACCCATGCTCTCGCCGATTTCGATGCCGGACATCGTCATCACGTAGACGGTCACGAGCCCAAGAAAGGGACCGCGCAGGCGGCGGCGGGCTTCGACCAGATCGCCGCGCCAACTGTCGTAGATCACGTAGAGCACGTGCAGGGCGAGCGCGAGTTCGATCAGGTTGTGAACGATCCACACGATGTTGCGCACCGGCGGCTCGGTGAAAATCCCTACTAGGCCGACGGCCGTGAGCAGCGCGATCGGCAGCAGTACGGGCGGCGCGATCGGGCGGTCTTGAAACAACGTGATGACGAACAGCCAGAAATAGCCTGCGCCGCCGACCGACAGTAGCGTGAGCGGCGCGTCGTAGAGCCCCAACATCGGCCGCAATATGGGCGACGAGTTCACGACGTAGGCGATGGTGCTCAAGAAGAACAGCGCACCCGCAATGCGCATCGACGGATTGACGCTGGTGCGGAAGAACGCAACCCCGCTCGCGCTAAGCGCACCAATGGCGATGCCGCGCAGGAGGAATTCGACGAGGACGATGGGGCCGTGCATGGGTGGGCAATAGCGTTGCTTAGGCTGGCGATGCAAGCCGCAGGGCGCTTGCGCCGCGAATGCCGCATGACGACAATAGCGAGCAACTGCGTTGGAGGCGTTTATGGTTAGGCGTATGCCAATCGCCGCAGGACTTATGCTTGGCGTCGCGCATTTGGCGTCCGCGGCCAGCGCGCTAGTCACACCGCGCGGCGCCTATATCTGCACCGTGGAGCAGACTGCGGGGATTGGGGCCGAGATGATGGAGGGGGCCGATCCGCCAAAAGCGTTTATCGGCGAGGGGACGGCGCGGTTTCGCATTGTGGTGTCGCGGCCCTCGAAGGGCGGGAAAGTTCGCGTCGAGGGTCGGCCGAGCGGCACGGCGAGCGCAACCGTTCTTCGCGGCGTCTTCCTCGGCGACGGGTGGAGATTTACGGCTGCAAAGGATCAGGCATTTTTGCGGCTCGACTTCATCGGCGAGGCCGGGTGGCTTTGGTTTTATCACGCGGGCTTCGAGAAGCCGGACGTGGACCATCTCAATCTCACGGTTCGCCAAGGGCATTGCGAACCGGCGGCGTAGGCCGCCCACGCAAAGACGGGCGGCACATTTGTGCCGCCCGTTCGTCCACTCGCGAAAACCTTGCCTCTAGAACTTCGTCTTGAGTTGCACTTGGAACGTTTGCGGCGCACCGATGCCGTAGCTCGGAGCCAGGCCTGCACGCGCCGTGACTCCCGGACCCGGCTCTACGTCTGCGATCAACAGCGCGTTGTTCGTCGATGAGATGTTGCCCAGGAAGTCTTCGCCGAAGATGTTGATGCCGTTGGCCTGCAGCAACGTCTCACCGAAGCCCCACCGTTCAAGATCGATCGAGATGTCAGCATCGAAGATCGTGTACGCTGGCGAAACCTCATCGTTTACGTCGGTCGAGAAGCGGTCGCCGACATACTTGCCCTGGAGCCCGAAGCTGAAGTTCTCAAACACGTACTGAGCGCGGCCCGCGAACGTCCATTCCGGTGTTTCGACCAAGGCCTTGCCTGCCGTCGGCAACAACGTGACCACGCCACCGGCGGTGCGGCCGATCGCGAGGTCGTCCTGGAGCTCCGACTCGATGTAGGAGGCCGAAGCGTAAAACGTCAGATCAGCGGTCGCGCGCCAGCCGATTTCGGCATCGACGCCTTGGAGTATGACCTTGCCGACGTTGCGGTCGACGTTGACGCCTGCGTCGGCATCGAACGAGGTCACAATGCGGTTCTCGAACTCGTTGTACCAGAGCGCGGCGGACGCGGTCACCGCGTCGCCTTGGAAGCGGTAGCCCAGGTCATACGATTTCGTCGTTTCAGGCTCCACGCCGGGGAAGACGGCCGTGTCGATTTCGTCGCCGAGGATATTGGCATCGGCGCCAGCCGTGTTCGGTGCATCGAGCGCCGTACGTGCGATCGCGGCAAAGTAGAGATTGTCCGTGCGCGGCGCCGACAGGCCTTCGGCGTAGCTGAAGTAAAAGATGTTTTCTTCGAACGGTTCGAAGCTGATGCCGACGTTTGGCAGAATGGCGTCGTACTCGAACTGCGTCTGGAACGGCCGGATGAAGCGCGTCGCGCCTTGCGAAGCAAGCTGGCCGATGTTATCGCCGTCGGGGTCGCTAAACGCCTCCGTCGTGCAGCGCACGTTGCTGGATCCGGCTTGCGTGAAGCAATTCTGGTTCAAGTCGCGCGAGAAGAACGGTGCGCGTACGCCGACGTCGATCAGCAGTTTGTCTTCCAGGAAGCGGCCGGTGTAGCTCACCGATACTTGGTTTAGGATCGCGTGCGAGAGGCGGTCGCGGCCGCGAAGGAAGCTGCTGTCTGTGCCGATCACTTTGGCGCCGCCCTTGTCGAGGCCGCCCCAAATGTCCACCGGATCGCCATTTGCATCAATCCGGCTGAAGGCGCCGGTCTGGCGATGGCGGCCGTGATCGCCGGTGTAGGCGACGCGCAGGCGGCTGGCGTCGTCGAACTCCCAGATCAGCGAGGCGGTAACGCCGTAGCGGCTGGTGTTCGTGTTGTTGGGCGTGTAGAGGCGCACGCTGTCGAGCAGATCGCCGTCGCCGCTCAAGTCGATGCCGGCAGCCAGGCGCGCGTCGTTCTCGTTGATGACAGTGGTGCCGCCGCCGTTCGCTTTGACGTACTGCCACGACGGATCGATCGTGAAGCGCAGAGCGTCCGTGAGCTTGAAGTTGCCTTGAAAGCGCATGTTGCCTGTGTTCGACGGGTTGATGCGAAGGCCGAAGTAGTTTGTGCAGCTTGACGGGTTGGCCAAGTTGTTCGTGTCGGCGCCGGTGCCGTCGCTTTGTGCGGCGCCGTTCACGAACACCGCGCGCGTGCAGGTTTCGAAGTTGTCGAAGCCGTCGCCGAATGTCGCAATCTGCGGAAGCGTCAAGTTGCGGTAGAAGTTGTTGCGGTTCTCGTTGTAGTGGCCGATGACGCTGACGAAACTGTCTTCGCCGATCTCCTGATAGACGCGAGCGTTACCTTGCGTCTTCTGCAGTTCGCCCGGCCCCTTGAACTTGTCATATTGCTGGAACGAAACGCCGGCGAACGCGCTGACCCCATTCTTGCTTTCGCCCGAATCGAGAACGCCGATGAGCCGCCGGTAGTCGAACGAGCCAACGGAGCCGCCGGCGCTCAACGTCGTTTCTTCGTAAGGTTTGCGTGTCACGACATTGATCGTGCCGCCGGTTGCCGAGGCGGTCGGGCTGTCCACGTCGGTCGTACCGGTGTTTACCGTCGCGCGCTGGATGTACTCGGGGTCGATCTGCTGGTTCGTGAAGATCGCGTAGTTGCCGGTGTCGTTCAGCGGAATACCGTCTTGCGTCAACGAGATGCGGTTACCATCGAAACCGCGCAGGCGCACATTGCCGCCGCTGGAGCCGTAGGGGTCGGAGTTCGTGAAATTCAGACCCGGTACCAAATTCAGGCTCTGGAACACGGTTTGGCCCGAGGGCTGTGTCTTGACGTAGTCTTGCGTGATCGTCGAGCGCGACTTTGGGCGCTGTTCCTTCACGATTTGGCCATTGATGCCACCCCGTTCGCCGGTGACCGTGACCTTTTCAACTTGCTCCTCGACCTCCTGCGTACCGGTCGATTGAGCGAACGCCGGCGCCGTTAGCACCAAAAGCGCCAAGCTCGAGACAGAATACCCCAACAGCTTCTTTGAAAAACGCATATCGCCCCCGCGATGAAGTGAACAAATTCGCACCGGACAAAGGTCCGGCACCCCCGGGGAAGACAAAGCGTGCGCGACGTTTAAAGCTCGCGACGGTTGAGTGACGCTTACGTGACGGATGCTGTGCACAACGCTCCGTGTTGCATGATCGCTTCACGCCGTTCGAGCGAGTGGTTCTGTGACGGTTCGCTTACAGTTTTGTTGCGATCCTATCCGCCTTGCGTTGTCACGCGCGCTGCGTAGTTTGCTCGCCGCATCAAATGCGTGGGGGCGCGTCATGACATCCGCAATTCGTACCAACCGGCGTGATTTGCTTCGGCAGGCGGCCGCGCTGGCGGCACTTTCGGTCGCGGGTGCTGCCGCAGGTGCGCAAAGCGGGTTCGCGGCGGCTCAACCGAAGTTTGCCTCCTATCCGTTTTCACTTGGCGTCGCGTCGGGCGATCCGGTCGGCGACGGCTTCGTCATCTGGACGCGGCTTGCGCCCGATCCGTTCGACGGCATGTCGGTTGCCGACGACGTTTTGCAGGTTATCTGGGAAGTCGCGAGCGATGCGGGCATGCGCAACATCGTGCAGCGCGGCGAGAAGCCGGCGTCGCGTCAGCTTTCGCATGCGCTGCATGTCGAAGTGCGCGGTCTGCCGCCGGGGCGGCCTTATTGGTATCGCTTCCGCGTCGCCGGATCGGACGCGAGCCCCATCGGTCAAGCGTGGACGGCGCCCGAACTCGGCGCGCCGCTCGACCGGCTTCGTTTCGCGGTCGCCTCGTGCCAGCATTTCGAGCAGGGCTACTTCACCGCCTACGACCACATGATCAAGGATGCGCCGCAGCTGATCCTGCATCTCGGCGATTACATCTACGAGTCATCGTGGGGCGATCCGGTGCGGCGGCACGACGGGCCTGAGCCGATAACGCTGGACGAATACCGCAACCGGCACGCGCTCTACAAAACCGACGCTTCGCTGCAGCGCGCGCACGCGCATTGTCCGTGGCTGCTCACGTGGGACGACCACGAGGTCGACAACGACTATCAAGCGCTCGAGTCCGAAGACTGGCAGGACCCGGCGGCGTTCGTGAAGCGCCGTGCCGCGGCCTATCAGGCGTACTTCGAACACATGCCGCTGCGCCGGATCGCTGTGCCGCGCGCGGACGAGATGCGGCTCTATCAGCGCTCGGTGTTCGGCGACTTGCTCGGCGTCGCGATGATCGATAACCGGCAGTACCGCTCGCCCGCGGCGTGCCGCTCCAAGGAAGACGGCGGCGGCCAAGTCGTTTCTGCCGCTTGCGAGGCGCTTCTCGACAAGGGACGTTCGATGCTGGGCGCCGATCAGGAACGTTGGCTGACCGGCGGCTTCGCGCGCTCGAAGTCGCTGTGGAATATCATCGGCAACGGCGAGATGTTCTCGCGGCTTCGCCAGAAGACGCCGAAGGGCGAGGAAGGTTGGTGGACCGACGATTGGAACGGCTATCCGCCGGCGCGCGAACGCGTGATCGCGGCGCTTGCCCGTTCGAAGATGCCCAATCCGGTGTTCGTGACGGGTGACATCCACTCGTTCTGGGTCAACGACGTGAAGGAGGATTTCCGCAATCCTTCGTCCGCTTCCGTCGCGACGGAGTTGGTGGCGACGTCGATCACTTCGGCGGGCGTGCCCTACGATCAGTTCGCGGCGCTGCTGCCCGACAATCCGCATGTGAAGTTCTTCGAGAGCCGTAAGCGCGGCTATCTGCTGTGCGAGGCGGGGCGCAAAACGATGACCACCGACCTGCGCGTCGTCGACAACGTCCGCGATCCGAAGAGCGGCGGCGGGTCCGCCGGGCGGTTCGTCATCGAGGCGGGGCGGGCGGGCGCGGTCTTGGCGTAATCGATACGTTGTATGAGAACCCTATCAAACTGGGCTCACCGGAAGCGCGCCAAGAGCGTTCCGCAGTGATGGGGCCGTTGCGCGCAGCGCTTGGCATCGGGACGAGGGCTCTATAACTTCGCCTTCACTCAGCCTCTTCTTGACTGAAAGCCGTGATGGCCGACGACGTCCAGACCCGCAAACTTGCCACCATTGTCGCTCTCGACGTCGCCGGATACTCCGCACGGACGGAGGCTGACGAGGCGCGCACGACGGCGGAGGTGGCGGCTTTGCGCAAGGTGATCGAAGCCATCGCCGCGAAGCACGGGGGCAGGGTGTTCAACACCGCTGGCGACGGCTTCATGCTCGAGTTCGGGTCAAGCCTCTCGGCCGTCGAAGCGGCATCTGAACTCGCGGCAACCTGCGAACCGAAGGTCCGCGTCGGTGTCCACCTCGGTGACGTTGTCGTCCAGCCCAACGGCGATCTCCTCGGCCATGGCGTCAATGTTGCGGCGCGGTTGATGGCCAAGAGTGATCCGGGCGGCGCGCTCGTCTCAGCCGACGTCCGCCGTACGATCCGCGGACCGTTGGGCGAACGCCTTATCTCTCGCGGCGTCATGCAACTCGACAAGATGGCAGAGACCATCGAAGCCTTCGCGCTCAGGATCGTGACAGCGACACCCGCAACGCCAGACGTCTTCCTGTCCTACGCCCGCGACGACCAGACCACCGCACGCAAGTTCGCCGAAGCACTCGAGCGCGAAGGCCTCGCCGTCTGGTGGGACGTCGCACTGCGCTCCGGCGATGCCTACGACGAAACAATGGAACGAGCTCTGAAAGCAGCGAAGGCGGTCGTTGTTCTTTGGTCGAAGGCGTCGGTCGAGTCGCGTTGGGTTCGCTCTGAGGCGACGCTGGCCGACCGCAACAAGACGCTGGTGCCCTGCATGATCGAGGCTTGTGAGCGGCCGGTCATGTTTGAACTCACGCAGACTGCGGAACTTGCGCATTGGCAGGGTGAGCCGACAGACCGCGCGTGGTTGACCTTTCTCACCGACGTGCGGCGGTTTGTTGGGCGCGAGGCACCGGCCGCCGCGCCGCGCATCGCGACGGCGCCTGCCTCGGCGCAGGAGACCCTCAAGCCCGGCCAGCGCGGCGACGCGCCATCCCTCGCTGTGCTGCCTTTCACCAACCGGTCAGGCCAGGCGGACGACGACGTCTTCGCCATCGGCCTTGTCGAGGACGTAATTTCAGCGTTGTCGCAAGGTGTGGATGTACGGGTGTTGGGTGCATCGGCGACGGCCGCGCTGACCAAGCAGGCGATCACGGACCTTGCCGCTGTCGCCCGCCAGCTTGGCGTGCGGTATCTGCTTGAAGGCAATGTACGGCGCGCCGGTACCAATCTGCGTGTCACCACGCAGTTGCTCGAAGCTGGGACAGGCTCTGTCCTTTGGACAGGAAAATTCGACCGCCCGCTGAGCGAACTGGCGAACCTCCAGGAAGATCTCGTACTGGACTTGGCCGCGAGCCTCAATGTCGAGGTGTCCAGCATCGAGATCGAGCGCGCGCTGCAGAAACCGGACGACATCTCTGTATGGCAGATGTTGCAACGAGCCCAATATATCGGACACACTGGTGACCCGCTCGTGAATGTTGATACCGCCTTGGTGGAGTGCGAGCGCGCGCTTGCACTGGCGCCGGACTATGCCTTGGCGAACGCTGTCACCGCGTACAACCTCATCATGTCAATGGTCTTCAGCGGTCGGGATGACCCGGAAACAGTTCAACGCGCACGCAGGCTTGCGGACCGAGCCCTCAAGCTCGCGCCCCATGATCCCGCCGTCATGATTGGCATTTCACAGGTACACGCCTTTACGGGCGCTCCCAACGAAGCCCTGCGCCAGACCAGCATTGCGGTTCGAAAACTGCCGGGCAGCGGCATGGCGCACTTCCAGCACGCCTTCGCGTGCGGCTTGCTCGACCGGTCGGAGGAAGGCCTTCGCCACATGACCACCGCGGGGCGCCTCATGCCTGGGTCTTACATGCTGCGCCTGGTCAACTTCTGGCTTGCAGAGTTCTGCAGACGCCTTGGTCGGTTTGCGGAAGCAACCGCCCATATCGACGAGGTGCTCAATGTGGGCGGGTCACCCAACATCCACATGCTGAAAGCCCGCATCGCCCTCAGCGCCGGCGATGAAGCTACGGCAAGACAGCATGTTGCGATTGCCAGGCGCGCAGGGATTCCAATCGCGCGGCTTGAGGCGATCTCTTCCCGCTTCTACCCGCATGGCCCGGATTGGGATCAATGGGCTAGCACATTGCGCCGCCTTTGGGCCGAAGTGGAGCCCGGCGCGTGACCGACACGACGCGCAAACTCGCCACGATCGTGGCCCTCGACGTGGCCGGATACTCGGCGCGGACGGAGGCTGACGAGGCGCGGACGACGGCTGAGGTGGCGGCGCTGCGGAAGGTGATCGAAGCGATTGCCGGCAAGCATGGCGGCCGGGTGTTCAACACCGCCGGCGACGGGTTTATGCTGGAGTTTGGGTCGAGCCTTGCCGCTGTCGAGGCGGCGTTCGAGCTTGCGGAGACGTGCGAGCCGAAGGTGCGGGTTGGCGTGCATCTGGGCGATGTCGCGGTGCAGCCGAACGGCGATCTGCTCGGTCACGGCGTCAATGTCGCCGCGCGGTTGATGGCGAAGAGCGATCCAGGTGGCGCGCTCGTCTCTGCAGATGTCCGCCGCACCATCCGCGGACCGTTGGGCGAACGCCTCGTCTCACGTGGCGTCATGCAACTCGATAAGATGGCCGAGACGATTGAAGCCTTTGCGCTCAAGATCGTGACGGTGACACCGGCGCCGCCTGACGTGTTCCTCTCCTACGCGCGCGACGACCAGGCGGTTGCGCGCAAGTTCGCAGAAGCGCTGGAGCGCGAAGGTCTTGCCGTTTGGTGGGACGTCGCGCTGCGCTCAGGAGATGCCTATGACGAGACGATGGAGCGGGCGCTAAAAGCAGCGAAAGCCGTCGTCATTCTGTGGTCGAAGAAGTCGGTGGAATCGAGATGGGTGCGCTCCGAGGCGACGCTTGCCGACCGCAACAAGACGCTCGTGCCCTGCATGATTGAGCCCTGCGAGCGGCCAATCATGTTCGAACTCACGCAGACGGCCGAGTTGGCGCACTGGCAGGGTGATGCGGCGGACCGCACTTGGGTGGCGTTTCTTGGCGATGTGAAGCGCTTGGTGGCGAAGGAAGCTGCGCCTGTCGCAGCACAACAAGCCGCAGCTCCGTTGTCAGCGCCGACCGTTCAGGAAACCCTCAAGCCCGGCCAGAGCGGGTCAGCGCCGTCGCTGGCGGTGTTGCCCTTCACCAACCGCTCCCACCTGCCGGATGACGATGTGTTCGCCGAGGGTATGGTTGAGGATGTGACGTCTGCGCTGGCACAAGGCGTCAACGTCCGCGTGCTGGGCGCGACCGCCACAGCCAACCTGCGCCGCGCCGCGATTACTGACCTCGCAGCGCTGGGGCGCCAACTTGGCGTGCGTTATCTCCTGGAAGGCAATGTCCGCCGAGTCGGCACAGACCTGCGGATCTCTACACAACTGCTGGAGGCGGCAACCGGCGCAGCGATATGGACTGCGAAGTTCGACCGCCCGCTGTCCGAACTGGCAGAGCTTCAGGAGGAGCTGGTCACGGAAATTGCCGCCAGCCTCGATACACAGGTCTATGCCCTTGAGATAGCGCGGGCGCTGAAGAAGCCGGGTGACATCACCGCCTGGGAGGCGGTGGCGCGAGCCTGGTCCGCGTATCGCGAGCTCGACGCTGCTTCCATGAAGCTTGGGATTGAGGAAGCCGCGCGCGCTGTCGCCATCGCCCCGGATTATGCGCTTGGGCATGCCGCTCTCGCCGCCGCGCTCGGCGCCGCTTACATTTTTGGCCCAGACGATCCGGCAAAGGTTCAGCGCATTCGCGACATCGCAAAACGCGCGCTTGCCCTGGCGCCGGACGATGCGTCTGTGCTCGGCTGGGTCGGGGAAGCCCTGTTCTGTACCGGCTCTCCCCAGGAAGGCCAGAGCTACACCGCGCGCGCAGTGCGCAAGGCGCCCGGCAGTGGCTTCTTGCACTATATCCATGGCCTGGCTTGCGCGATGATCAACCGTCCGGAGGAAGCGCTGTCGCACCTCAAGACGGCGGAACGCCTGATGCCGGGCTCGCACCTGATGTGGGTGGTGAAGACGTTCCAGGCAGGGGCACTCGGGGGGCTGGGGCGCTGGGCGGACGCGGACGCAGCCATCGATGAGAGCATTGGCCTCAATCCCACATATGTAGAAAATCACGTCACAAAAGCGCTCTGCTGTGTCCATCTTGGACGGGATGCCGAAGCGCGCAGGCATATAGAGAGGGCCCGCCGGCTGGGGTGGGACCTGGTTCAGGGGGAGAGCACGCGGCGCCGCGCTTGGCCAAACAGTCCGACTCTTGAAGCTGACATCGCCATCATTCGCGCGCTCTTCGCGGCGACGGAACCCGGCGCGTGACCGACACGACCCGCAAGCTCGCCACCATCGTGGCCCTCGACGTCGCCGGTTACTCCGCGCGGACGGAGACTGACGAGGCGCGCACGACGGCGGAGGTGGCGGCGCTGCGCAAGGTGATCGAGGGGATTGCGGCGAAGCACGGCGGGCGCGTGTTCAACACCGCCGGCGACGGTTTCATGTTGGAGTTTGGGTCGAGCCTCGCCGCCGTTGAGGCCGCGTTCGAGCTTGCCGGGACGTGTGAGCCGAAGGTTCGCGTCGGCGTCCACCTTGGCGACGTCGTGGTCCAGCCGAACGGCGATCTACTCGGTCACGGGGTCAACGTCGCGGCGCGGTTGATGGCGAAGAGCGAGCCGGGTGGTGCACTTGTGTCGGGTGCCGTGCGGCAGTCGATCCGTGGGCCTGTTGCCGCGCGGCTGCAATCTCAGGGTATGCTCAAGCTCGACAAGATGGCCGAGACGATTGAGGCGTTTGCGATGGCCTCTGCGTCGACGGTTCCAAGCAAGTCCGTGCCGGCTCAGCAGCAGCGCACGACCGGCGCCTCGCGGATCGTGGTTCTGCCGTTCCGGGCTCGCGCGAATGACGACGTCGAAATGGTGACGGCCGAGGGGCTGACGGACGATGTCACTACCTTGCTGACGTCGGTGAAAGTATTGAGCGTCACACCGCGCACGTCGCTTCGGCGCACGCTTGAGCCGAGCGACAACGTGATCCAGATCGCGAAGGATTTGTCCTGCCGGTATGCCGTCACGGGCAGCGTGCGGCGAAGCGGCGAGAAATTGCGCGTGTCGGTCGAACTCATCGACATCCACGACAACCAACAGAAATGGTCGCAGCGGTTCGACCGGCAGGCGGAAGATATTTTCGCCATTCAGGACGAGATCGCTAAAGGCGTGGTGGTCGCGGTCGGCGGCGTTATTTCCCGTTCCGAGGGCGTGCGCGCGTTGCGTGAGCATCCGGATAGTCTGCAGGCCTGGGAACTGGTGCGGCGCGCGAGTTCCGTCGGCTGGGATTGGCGGCCCGAAACGTTGCAACAGGGCATGCTGGACGCGCGCAAGGCGCTTGCGTTCGATCCGAACTACGCGCTTTCCCATGGCTGGCTCTCGCACATCCTTGCCTTTCGCGTCGCGGCCGGCTGGTCGAGTGATGTTGAGGCTGAGCGCGCCGAAGCCGTTCGCGAAGCGGACGAGACCGTCCGGCTCGGATTCGACAATTGCGATGCGCTTTGGCTGGTGATTGCGGCCTACTGGGCCGCTGGATACCCCGAACGCAGCATTCTGCTCTTCGAACGGTCGATCCAGCGCCGGCCCGACATCTTTGCGACCATGCCGTTCACGTTGGGCGTTGCGGGTGTCGGCTATGCGCAAGCGGGCCGCGTCGAAGAGGGTCTCGCGCTCATCCGGCGGTTCGAAAGCGAGCATCCAAACGACGAGTGGGGCGGTGTATGGACGCGCGTGTTTGTCGGCTACGCGGAATTGTGCCGCGGCAACTACGCCCGCGTCGCTGACGTATTAGCCGATCCGCCGTCCGAACTTGACGGCATGTGCCGGGTCATCGCGCTCATGTGTCTCAAGCGAGACGATGAAGCGATGGCGCAATACTCCAGTCTCAAGAAAGCCAACCCGGCGATCGCGCTCGACCATTTCATTGCGTACTTCAAGACCTTCTCCGCCGACCGCCGCATCGGTGCCGAAATGTCTGCGAACCTTGCCCGGATGAGGGATGCGCTGTAGGCAACGGGCGAGATGCCGTGATCGCCGCCGTCGTAGCACTGGTTGCCGCGATGGCCGTTTTGGCGTAGGTGGCACTCTTCACGAACCTTGAGGGGTCATGCGGAGCGACTACGATCTTGTCATTATTCGCCACGGGCAGAGCGAGGCGAATAGGCTCAACATCTTTACGGGGTGGCGGGACAGTCCGTTGTCGGCGCTCGGCGTAACTGAGGCGCGCGCGGCGGGCGAGTTGCTGAAGCGCGAAGGTTATGCGTTCGACCTTGCGTTTACGTCGCTGCAGGCGCGCGCGATCAAGACGCTTTGGCTGGTGCTTGAGGCGATGGATTTGATGTGGGTTCCCGTCGTCAAGGATTGGCGGCTGAACGAGCGGCACTATGGCGCGCTGCAGGGCAAGGATAAGGCGCAAGCCGTTGCGCAGTTCGGCAAGGAACAGGTGCATCAGTGGCGGCGTGGGTATGCGACGCAGCCGCCGCTTGTTGCCGTGAGCGATTCGGACTTTCCGAAGTTCGACCAGCGGTATGCGTCCGTGCCGGAGGCTTTGCTGCCGCGCGGGGAGAGCCTGAAGAACGTCGTCGATCGGGTGCTGCCGTATTGGCTGAGCGACATCGTTCCCGAGATCAGGAAGGGCAAGAAAATCCTGATTGCGGCGCATGGCAATTCGCTGCGTGCGCTGCTGAAGCATCTGGAGGGCATCGGCGATGCGGAGATCGAGGCGATCAATCTGCCCACAGGCGTGCCGCGGGCCTACAAATTGAATGCGCGCATGTTGTCGGAACGGCACGGTTTTGTGGGTGACCCTGACGAAATCGCTCAGCGTATCGGCACGGTCGTTGCTCAAACCAAGGGGGCTTGACCTCGACCGCAGCCCCAATCCGGACGAATAATCGCCATATTGATTCGCTCTGGTTCCTCTCGTGATCTTGCGCCTTAAAAAGGTTGACCGTGCATCGGTGGCGCTTGTTGCGCTCGCCGCGTCGGTGGCGTTTGCCGCGGCGGAGGCTTCGAACCCGAACCAGAAGCTGAACGACATCCAGAACCAGCTTCGCCAAGACAGGCAAGACATCGAGACGTTAGGCCATTCGGCCGAGCAGTTGGCGAAGGAGCAGGAGCAGCTTCGCGTGCAACTGATCCGGGCCGCCGGCGTCGCGCAGGACCGGGAGCGGGAACTCAACGTGGTCGAGCAGCGGCTCGCCATGTTCGAGACGCGCGAGGCGGACGGCATGCGCGCGCTGATCGGGCAGCGCGGAAAGCTTGCCTCGCTGCTCGCCGTTTTGCAGCGGATGGGCAGCGAGCCGCCGCCGGCCCTTATCGTGCAGCCGAACGATGCGACGGCTGCCGCGCGTTCGGCGATGCTGCTCACCGCCGTTGTGCCTGCCGTTCGCGGCGAGGCCAGGAAGCTCAGCAATGACCTCGCCAACTTGCGCGAGATGCGGCGCAAGGCGGCGGAGGAGCGGCTCAGAGTTGCGGCCGCTGCCGAGGCGCTGGACAAGGATCGCAATGTGCTCAGCGAGCTCCTCACCCAGCGGCGGTACTTGGCGGCCCAGACGCGCGACCAAATGAAGACGACGCAGGCCCGGATCGGGACGCTGGCCGAGGAGGCCTCGGATTTGCGCGCCCTGATTGTAAGCCTGAACGAGGACTCCAAACGCCCGGTGGCGGCAGGGTCCACGATGACCGCCAAAATCGCCTCTGCCGGACAGCCGCGCAACACACCGCTTGAGCAACTGCGCGGGTTGTTGACGTTACCTGCTAACGGTGAACTCACGTCGCGGTTCGGTTCGGGCGACGGCATGGGCGGACATTTGACGGGGATTCACCTCCAAACCCGGCCCGGCGCGCAGGTCACGTCTCCGTGTGACGGGAAAATCGCCTATGCGGGCACGTTTCGCGGGTACGGCAAATTGTTGATCATCGCCGCAAACGGCGGCTATCATGTTCTGCTTGCTGGTCTTACGAAAGTGGACGGCGCCGAGGGACAAGTTGTGCTCTCGGGCGAACCGGTCGGACGGATGGGGGCAGGCAGTGCGCAGGCAGGGAGCCAAACAGAACGGCTCTACATCGAATTCCGCCGCAACAATGTGCCGGTCGATCCGGTACCGTGGTTTGCGGCCTTGAGACAAAAAGTGAGCGGATAGTCCATGAAAAAGTCCATGATCTCTGCAGTCTCTGCCTTTGGCGGCGCCATTGCTGCCGTCGTAATCGGTCAGGCGATCGCCGGCACCGACACGTACCGGCAGCTGAACCTGTTCGGCGACGTGTTCGAGCGGGTGAAGAACGATTACGTGCGCGAGGTGAAGGACGGCGAGCTTGTCGAAAGCGCCATCAACGGCATGCTGATGGGGCTTGACCCGCACTCGAGCTATCTGAACCCCAAGAATTTCTCGGACATGCAAGTTTCGACCCGCGGCGAATACGGCGGTTTGGGCCTTGAAGTCACGATGGAAGACGGCCTGGTCAAAGTGATCTCGCCGATGGACGGGACGCCCGCGGCGCGGGCCGGCATCAAGACCAACGACTTGATCGCGACGATCGACGGAACTCAGATCCAGGGGCTGACCCTTTCTGAAGCCGTCGATAAGATGCGCGGTCCGGTGAACTCGCAGATCAAGCTCACGATCCTGCGCAAGGGCGAGAAGAAGCCGCTCGACATCGTCATCACGCGCGCGATCATCCGCGTGGAGAGCGTGCGCTGGAAGCAAGAAGGCGACATCGCCTATTTCCGCGTGACCACGTTCAACGAGCAGACGGAAGACGGGCTCGAAAAGGCGGTCGATCAGACGAAGGCCAAGATCGGCAGCCGCTTGCGCGGTATCGTGCTCGACTTGCGGAACAATCCGGGCGGGTTGTTGGATCAAGCTATCTCCGTTTCGGATGCGTTTTTGGATCAAGGCGAAATCGTCTCCACGCGCGGACGGCGCGCGGGCGATACGCAGCGCTACAACGCGCGGTCGGGGCAGATCTTCCAAGGCGTTCCGGTCGTCGTGATCGTGAACGAAGGGTCGGCGTCGGCTTCGGAGATCGTGGCCGGTGCGCTGCAAGATCAAAAGCGTGCGCGCGTGATCGGTACGCGGTCGTTCGGCAAGGGTTCGGTGCAAACCGTGATCCCGCTGTCGGGCGGCGTGGACGGTGCGCTGCGGCTGACGACGGCGAAGTACTACACGCCGTCGGGCCGTTCGATCCAAGCCACGGGCATCGATCCCGACATTCTGGTCGAGCAAACGGCAGAGTCCAACAGCGAGGGAGACGCAAAGGACCGCTTGTCGGAAGCGAACTTACCCAAGCACTTGGACGGGCAGGAAGGCGGGCGTAAGCCTCATGTCGGGCCGGTTGTGAAACCGAAACCGGGCGAGAAGTTCGACGACTTCCAGTTAACTTACGCTTTGCGGTTGTTGCGCGGCCAAGAAATCGTGTCAAACACTGCGCCAAATCGCCCGAAATAGGGCTTTGGCCTAGGCGTTCTCTTGAAAGCATCTTCTCAGGCGGGGCACATTTGCCCCGCCTGAAACTTTTCGAGCGCCTTTCATGTCCTTGACGTGGATTCCCGCCGTGACCGCAAAGGTCGTGGGCGCGTTGGACAGACGGCGCCTGCCCCGCACGATCGGGGCTGCGGCCGCGGGGCTCGTCGTGGTTTCGATCGCCGTGGTTTCGCTTTTCGGTAGCGGCGAAGACGCGGAGCCGAAGCAGATCATTCGCATTGCTCACGCTCAGCCCGCCGGACTTGGCGGGCCGATGGCCGATGCGCCGTCGGCTGTTGTCGCGCCCGGAACTGCGCTCGCCGGTGCCGATCCCGCTTTGATCGAGACGACAAGCACCGGCCCGCTGCCGCGCATCGGCGCCGACGGGCGCAAGCCGCTCGCGGTCTATGCGCGCGCTTACGATCTTGCCGCCGATCCGCGGCCCAAGGTTGCCGTGGTGGTCGGCGGGTTGGGGTTCGGCAAGGCGCTGACCGACACGGTGCTGGAGCGTTTGCCAGCCGACGTGACGCTCGCCTTCTCGCCGCAGGCCCCGTCGGTTGCGGGTGACGTCGCCGCGGCGCGGGCGAAGGGACACGAAGTGCTGCTCGAATTGCCGATGGAACCGCATGACTATCCCTCCATCGATCCGGGCTTCCACACGCTGACCACGGGGGACGACGCGAAGAACGCCGTGCGCCTTCGCTGGCTGATGTCGCGGGTCACGGGGTATGCCGGTTTGATCAACACGTTCGGCGACAAGTTCTTGGCTGAGAAAGACGAAACGCAGCTCGTGATGGGTGAGGCGGCGCAGCGCGGCCTTTTCTTCGTCGAAGCGGGTGCGGGCGCAGAGTCGGTGGCGCGCGTTGCCGCCGGTAACGCGGGTGCGCCGTTTGCGCGCGCGGACGCGATTATCGATAGGACGCCGTCGCGGGAGGCGATCGACGCGTCACTCGCCGCGTTGGAGGTGGCTGCAAAGAAGCGCGGCGTTGCGATAGGCGTTGCGGGTGCGCTGCCCAACACGGTCGATCGCGTGGCGGTCTGGGTTGCGAGCCTTGAAGAGAAGGGCATTGCGCTGGTGCCGGTGTCGGCGCTCGCGGGCGTGGCGCCTGCGGCAGAGCCGCTGCCGGTGGCCAGCGCACAACCAAAGCCGCGGGTTGTTGCGAAACCGCGTGTGCAGCCGAAGCCGCGTCTTGCGTCACGCAACAAGGTGCAAGCGAAGGCGACGCCGCCCAAGCCCGTCAACAAGCGCCGGACGACAGTGTTGAAACCCGCGACGCCTGCTGCTGCGCCTGCGCGGCCACCCACGCAGGAACTGCCGACCGGCGAGTCTGCGGCGCCGCATCCGTGAAGAAAATCGCTCCCGAGAGCCTGCCCTACCGGCCTTGCGTGGGGGTGATGGTGTTGAACGCCGAAGGCCGCGTGTTTGTCGGACGGCGCATCGTTCAAGAGATGGGCCAAGCTTGGCAGATGCCGCAGGGCGGTATCGACGAGGGCGAAGACTTGGCCGAAGCCGCGCTTCGCGAACTGGAAGAAGAAACCGGCATTACCGACGTGCTCATTCTGGCCGAGGCGGACGAGTGGTTCACCTATGACTTGCCGGCGGAGGCGATTGGCGTGGCGCTCAAGGGCAAGTACCGGGGGCAGCGGCAGAAGTGGTTTGCGGTGCGGTTCTTGGGGGAGGAGGGCGACATCGATCTGACCGTCCATGACCCGGAATTCGACGCCTATCGGTGGGTCGATGTCGACGAGTTGCCGGGCCTTATCGTGCCGTTCAAACGCCATGTTTACGAACAAGTGGTCGAGGCCTTTCGCCACCTCGCCGTTCCCGCTTAAGGTCAACCCATGACATCGACCGTTGTTTTGATTCACGGCGCCTTTTGTGCGGCTTGGGCGATGGAGCCTTTCGCGCAGCTGTTCGCCATGCACGGCTACAAGGTTGTGACGCCGACGCTGCGGCATCACGACTTCCCGCCGGGTGTGCGGCCGCCGCGGGAGCTTGGGCTCACCTCCATGCTCGACTATGCGGACGACATCGAGAAGCTGGTGCGCGAGTTGAACGAGCCGCCGATCCTGATCGGGCATTCGATGGGCGGGCTGGTTGCGCAGATGGTGGCCACGCGGTTGCCAGTGAAGGCTTTGGTTTTGCTCGCACCCTCCTCGCCCTGGGGCACGTTGCCCACGAGTGCGTGGGAGATCATGTCGGCGCAGGGGCTTTATCTCGCCGGGCAGTTTTGGAACAAGCCGCTTCGGCCTGAGAGCTGGATCGCGGAGACCCATGCGCTCGACCTCATGCCGCCCGGCGAACGGGAGGCGACGTTCGCGCGCTTCGTGCCGGAGTCGGGGCTCGCCACGTTCGAGATTTTGCACTGGGCGATGGACCCGCGCCGCGCGACGTTCGTGGATGCCCGCAAGATCGACTGCCCGGTGCTTTGCATTGCCGGGGAATACGACCGGGTGAACCCGGCGCGGACCGTTGCTTCCATCGCCAGGCGGTATCGCGAGCGGGGCGAGTATCTTGAGGTCAAAGGTGCGTCGCATTGGCTGATCGGCGAACCCGGTTGGCAGAAGACTGCGAACTACGTGCGCGAATGGGCCGGAAACGTGACGGCTGCGGCTACGCAGCCGGCGTAAGTCGTCAAAATCATATGCGTGGCAAGCGTGATTTCCGCAGAGTTGCGCTGTTTCGTGCGTGGCGGATGCGTGGCACTGGCGTGGCGAAGCGTGGCAACGCGAAAAAACATATCCGTTATATGCGTTATTTCCGCAGTTCTGCGCGGCGTTTGCCGTTCGGAATGCGTTATTTGTGCGTTCGGCGTGCGTTCGCGACATCCTGGCCATCGGTTATTGTAACATCAATCTGACTAACCTCCTGACATGTGCGCGTCCGCGCGCCGGTTCAATGCGACGGAATAGGTGCGGCGAGTTGGCCTAAGGCCGCGCCCCCTCTATCTGTCATCCCGGCCAAGCGGAGCGTAGCGCAGCGCGAGCCGGGACCCAGGAGCGCGCGCTGCGTGTTTCAGCGCGTTATTGCTCCGAGCTCGTTCCCCTGGGTCCCGGCTCGCAAGCTGCGCCGCGCTGCGTTCCGCAGCGGGCTTCGCTAGCGTCCGGGATGACAAGCTTGTTTTGAATGCTCTAATGTCCGCCCCACAAAAAATGCGAGGGATGCTCATGGCGACGCAGAAAAAGGCGGTGGTGAAGCCGAAACGGACGGTGGCGAAGGGAAGGGCCAAGAAGGGCGTCACGCTTTTGGTGGGGACGCGCAAAGGGGCTTGGTTTTTTCACTCGGATGCGGCGCGGAAGACGTGGAAGACGGACGGGCCGCATTTCCTGGGCCAGGTCGTCAATCATCTGGTGCGCGATCCGCGCTCCGGCACGCTGTTGATGGCGGCGAAGACGGGGCATCTTGGCCCCACGATTTTCCGTTCGACGGACAAGGGCAAGACTTGGAAGGAGGCGGGGAAGCCGCCGGCGTTTCCGGCCGTCGCTGACGGCCAAGGGCGGGCGGTGTCGCATACGTTTTGGCTCTCGCCCGGGCACGCGGACGAGCCCGGTGTTTGGTGGGCGGGCACCTCGCCGCCGGGGCTGTTCGTGAGCACGGACGATGGCGTTTCGTGGGAGAGCGTTGACGGCTTCAACGAGCACGAGATGTATCTGAAGTGGTGTCCGCCGGACGGCGGCACGCCGGA
>JBJXEH010000183.1:0-4964 GCA_046153995.1 Micropepsaceae bacterium | reverse complement strand
GTTCAGGCTGGCTGACATCGAGTTCGCGCCGCATCGGCCGGTTGAGCCACGGCCCCGGATCGGTCGCCGGCGGCCACACGCCCTCGTTCAACCCACCCAAGATCATCAAATCCGCATGCTGCAGCCGGACTTCCAGAGTGCCTAAAATTGCAAGCCGCGGGTGCTGCCCACCACGCGGCTGGACCGGCGCTTCCGGAGCATCCATAACTGCTCTGAAAAACGCTGCGTAGTCGTCACCTCGCATGGTGAGTCCGACGTCGGCATCCGCTGACATCAGCCGCTCGAACAACTTGAATGCGGCTGCGCCCGCGTCGCCTTCCCACAGTTTCAGCTCGATAGTTGTGGCAACGGCACTCAGCAGTTCGGCAGCTTCGCGATGAAGTTGGGCGAACCGCCGCAGGTCGAGCGCCTCACCGGTCATCGCAGCCGCAAACCCACCGCAAGCAAGGTCAAGCTGAGTTATCAACTTTGCGACAGGCGAAGTTGGATGAACCACCGATTTCAATCCATCTATGCCTGATGCGGGGCGCGGACCACGCAGAACCATTTCTTCAAGATCGAGCGTACACAAGCGCACTTCAGCGGTGGTTTCGAACCCCAGCGCACTAAACGGATGCTTCAACAGTGCGAGCAAAGGCACCGGCGCAAACTCTTGTGCGGTCACATCAGCGATGAGCTGAAGAAATCGGCCCGGCAACGTCTGCGAAAGAGGTACCCCAGCTGAGTCATCAATCGCGATTCCCCAGCGCTTCAGTTCTCCGGCCACCCGGCGCGCAAGAGTTCGGTCACGGGTCACTAGGGCAGCCGTCTTGTTCGGCGTCTCAACGGCCTCGCGCAGGGCCAGTGCGATGATGAGTGCCTCTTCCGCAGGTGTCCGCGCCACCACTAGCGAAAGTCCTTGCAAGCCCAGTTCGACTTCTGTTTTCCTTTCCTGCACCAGATCGCGCCAGCTGGGCGTGGATTCGGCAGGCCGGAGCGCCTCGGCCAACAGTCGAGCCCGCGCAGAATTCGAAGCACAATCTGTCCAGGCTTGTACGTCACTGCGCGTGGCATCCATCCTAGTCAACAACTGGTGCATACCGTGCTGAGGATGCCCGGCCTCAACCGCATCCCACGCCTTTCGATCAAGGCCAAGGTCAATGCCAGGTAAGACGACCGCGCCACTCGGCATGTAAGCTATTGTACGAAGAAGGTCGGCGGTCGCGGGCAAGCTACCAGTCGATCCCGCAGCTATGACAGGAAACTCCGGTGGCACTTCCCTCCACCTAGCGGCCGTGCGGCGTAGAGCGGCAACACGATAAGCTACCGGATCGAGTGAGTTCTCAGCATCAAGCAGGCCCGGCCATTCCTTGGTCAGTATGCCGAGAAACTTGAGAGTCCGCTCCCAGTGCTCCGATAACTCATGCGGTACGATTGTCTGGAGCCGCTCCCACGCAAGGCCTTCCTGCGTTGCTTCATCCAGCAACTTCGCCAAGTCGCGTGCGAGTTCCAGAGCCTGTCCGGGAGTTACATTTCCAAGCGCGCGCTCGTGTTCCTGTTGGGTGAGCCACCGCAAGACAAATCTCGTCAATAGCAACTCACGGCGAAAGCGCGAAAGCGGCGGCGGCAAGTCAGCGCCAAGTTCACGCACCACATCTTCGCCTTCATCGTCAAGCAGCGGCGCATCGTCAAATTCGCCAAGTGCCCAGATACGAGGAAGCACCGCGACACCGCCCGGCGCAACTCGAGCGAACGCTTCGCGGATAGTGTCGATGGACCGTTGTGTCGGTACCAAAATGAGAGCACGCGACAGCGCAAACGGATCGTCGCTCGAAAACCGCTTCAACACCCCGCGCGCAAGTTCGTCGGCAAAGGCGGCGCCCGGCGGGATCGTGAAGAGATTGATCGCCCTCGCCACTAAGGCGCCAAATCGCGCTGAGCCATGAACGCGTCCGCTTCGTCGCGGGCCTCGGGCGTTCCGATATGCATCCACTTGCCGTCGAGCCGGATGCCGAACAGCCGCTCTTGCGCGATCGCTATGTCCCAGAGCTTGTTCGTCGAGAACACGCCCTCCGGCCCACGCGCGATCAGCCGTGGATGAATGATCTGCACGCCCGGCCACGCGAACGGCGCGACGCGTCCAGCCTCGCGCCGCTTCAAGCGCCCGAGCGCATCCATCGTAAAGTCGCCCTTACCGTCGAAGCCGATCGAACTGAACGTCGGCGCCATCAGCATCAGGCAATCCATCGCCGCATCGTCCCACATCGCAGCCATGCGGCCGAGATTCGATCCCAGGCTCTCGAGCCAAATGGAGTCGCTGTTGTACGTGAACACCGGCTCGTTCCCGAACTGCGGCAACGCCCGCTTCAACGCACCGCCGGTATCGAGCAACAAATCACGCTCGTCCTGAATGCGGATCTCAACATCCTTGCGCGACTTCAAATGCGCAATGATCATCTCACCCTTATAGTGGACGTTGACGACGACCATCTTCACACCGACGGCGACAAAGCGGTCGATCGCATGATCGAGCAACGTCCGCCCCGCCACCTCGACCAGCGACTTCGGCCTGTCGTTGGTCAACGGCCGCATCCGCGTGCCCAACCCCGCCGCCAAAACCATCCCGCGCGTAGGAGAGAATGCCATCACGTATTCCCCAACGTGCCGCGCCAGTCGCGCGGAATGTGCCGGTCGAACCAAGCCCTAAGCTCAGCCAGCGCCGGATGCGCCAAGTCGCGATCCAAATATCCCCACATGCGCGGCAGATACTGTGTGTAACGCGGCTTGCCGTCCCGCTTCCACAGCCGCGAGAAGATGCCGACGATCTTCGTGTTCCGCTGTGCGGCCAGAAGCGCCGCCGCAAACCGGAAACCCTCCTCGTCGAACGACGCATCAGTACGCCGCCGCAGATCCACATACCGGCGCGTCATCGCGGTGGCGAGATCGACGCTCACCTCGCGCCGCGCATCTTCGGTCAGCGAAATCAAATCGTACGCAGGTGACCCCGCAAGCGCGTCCTGGAAGTCCAGCAACCCCGCGCGCGCAACACCCTGCCGGCTATCGAGCCACATCAAATTCTCGGCGTGATAGTCGCGCAAGACCACAACCGGCGTCGCCGTGCGCAGGGCCCCAAGCGCCTGGCGCCACGCCGCAACGAACTCATCACGCGCCGCATCGGAAAGCGGCCTGCTCGCCGCCGCCGGATAGAACCACTCCGCAAGCAACAGGACCTCGGCCTCCATCGCGACCGGATCGTAACCGAGCAGATGAACCGCACCCGCACCCGGCACCGCCATCGTCTTCGGCGCGGCGACACGATGAAAATCGGCAAGCGCGTCGATCGCCGTCTCGTAGTACGGAAGCTCTGCCTTGCCGCCCGCGATCAGATCCGCAAACCGCCCGTCGCCAAAATCCTCGATCAGCAAGAACCCGGCGTCATAGTCGTGCGCCAAAATCTCCGGCGCGCTCAAACCATGCCCGCGCAGAAAAGAACTCAGCGCCGCAAACGGCCGGCAGTCGGGCCCGGCCAACCGCGCCATCGCGTTGTACCCAAGCTTGCGCCGTTCGGCATCGCTCGCATCCGGCGGACACGCAGACGTCTCCGCACCGCGCGGCTGATCCATCAGCATCGCCGTCACACCCCGCCGCGCCAACCGCACATACCGCCGCGACGACGCATCGCCGGTCAGCGGATGCAACTCCGCCCCGGCCCACCCGGCCGCCTTGATGAACGCCTGCATCTGTTCCGGCCGCGACATCACTCCGCCCCCGGCAAGGGCAGCATCTTCAACCGCGCAACCCAAGATCCGCGGCCGACGAGCTTCATCAGCCGCGTCTCGCCATCGACGGCCTCGAACATGATGTCGAGCCGGTCGTCCGGCAGCTGCAAACCCATCCTGTCCGGCCATTCGATGACAAGCACGCCGCGCTCCAACGCCTCGTCGAGCCCAAGCTCGCGCAACTCGCTCGCCGCCTTCACGCGATAAAGATCGACATGCGCAATCGAGAAATTCTGCGTGTCGTATGTCTGCACCAGCGTGAACGTCGGGCTCGGCACCTCTTCGCGGGGCAAGAATGTGCGCACGATCGCCCGCGCCAGCACCGACTTTCCCGCGCCAAGCGGCCCCGAGAGCGTCACCGTATCGCCCGCCGCCAAGTGGCCCGCGATCTCGCGCCCGAGAGCAGCCGTATCGGCCTCGGTCTGAAGGTCGAACGAACGATAGAAACTGTCGATGCCGGAGGAGGCTGGACTGACGCGCATGACGGCCCTTCTACCCGTGGCCATGGGCCAACTCAATGCCGCCGCGCACACCGCGAAAACGTCAGATTTGCGCGATTGCTGCAAGGCCCCGGCCCGTGCTAACCGACAGCGGTTTCAAGGGGCGAGAGCCACGCCGATTTCATGACCGAATCGCTCCTCATCCTCGGCGCCGGACAGGCGGCCAGCCAACTGATCGCAAGCCTGCGCCAAGACGGCTTCGCAGGCAGCGTCACGCTTGTCGGCGACGAACCTTACATCCCCTATCAACGTCCGCCGCTCTCGAAGGCGTTTCTCGCCGGGGAACTCGCGCGCGAACGCCTCTTTATCAAGCCGGACGAATTCTACACTGAAGCCAAAGTCGCGCTGCACCTGAACACTCGCGCCACCGCCATCGACCGCGCGCGCAAGACCGTGAAACTTAGCGATGGCACGGAACTACCCTACACGACACTCGCGATCACAACCGGATCGCGCGTCCGCAAGCTACCGCTGCCCGGCGCCGATCTTCCCGGCTGCTACTACCTGCGCGGCATCGCCGATGTGGAACTGCTGCAAGACAAACTGAAACCCGGCAACCGCCTCGCGATCATCGGCGCAGGCTACATCGGGCTCGAGGTCGCAGCCGTCGCAGCCAAGCACAAACTCAAAGTCACCGTGCTCGAAGCGCTACCCCGCGTGATGGCGCGCGCTGCGTGCCCTGAGCTCTCGGCGTTCTACGAAGACG
>JBJXEH010000182.1:0-3043 GCA_046153995.1 Micropepsaceae bacterium | reverse complement strand
TGTTCGATGAGGCGCGCGTCGTCTTCGCGAAGGCCCGAGATTTGACGGAAGCCCAGCCGCATCGCGTGTGTGGTGCGGATGTCGTGGGCCATTTCCGCGTGGCGTGGGTGGAGTTGAATGCGCACGCTGGTGCGCGTGGAGCTTTCGTTTTCACCACCAAGACACGAAGGGCACAAAGTTTCACCAAGATTCATCACCTCGCTTTGACAATTAGTTTCGCTGGCGAGGCGATCCTGTTGGGCGCGGAACGCGCCCATTTTTTCTTCTTGGTGAAACTTTGTGCCCTTCGTGTCTTGGTGGTGAATCTGAGTCTCCATCGCGCTGCGTTCTAAGGTGTTGTTCCAATCGGAACAGTTGATATCGACCTCGCGCATTTCCACGCCGTGTTCCTGCGCGTCGCGGACGATTTGGGCTGGGGCGTAGAAGCCCATGGGTTGGGAGTTCAGAAGGGCTGCCGCGAAGACGTCGGGGTAGTGGCATTTGATCCAGCAGGAGTAATAGACGAGCAGCGCGAAGCTTGCGGCGTGGCTTTCGGGGAAGCCGTAGTCGCCGAAGCCTTTGATTTGTTCGAAGCAGCGCGCGGCGAAGTCCGGCTCGTAACCGTTCGCCACCATGCCGTCGATGAACTTGTCTTCGAACGTCTTGATCGTGCCGAGGTGGCGGAATGTGGCCATGGAGCGGCGCAAGCGGTCCGCCTCGGACGGCGTGAACTTTGCGGCGACGATCGCGATGCGCATCGCTTGTTCTTGGAACAGCGGCACGCCCAACGTGTTCTTCAAGACCTCTTCGAGTTCGGGTTTCGGATAGACGGGTTGCTCGAAGCCTTGGCGGCGGCGGAGGTAGGGGTGCACCATGCCGCCTTGGATCGGGCCGGGGCGCACGATCGCGACTTCGATGACGAGGTCGTAGAATTTGCGGGGCTTGAGGCGCGGCAGCATCGACATTTGCGCGCGGCTTTCGATCTGGAAGACGCCCACCGTGTCGGCGCGGCAGATCATGTCGTAGACCTCAGGCTCCTCCTTTGGGATCGCGGCGAGCGTGGGCTCGAAGCCGTAATGTTCGTGCAGCATCTCGAGTGCTTTGCGGATGCATGACAGCATACCGAGTGCCAAGACATCGACTTTGAGAATACCGAGGGCGTCGAGGTCGTCTTTGTCCCATTCGACGACGGTGCGGTCTTCCATCGCGGCGTTCGAGATTGGGATTACTTCGTCGAGGCGCCCGCGGGTCATCACGAAGCCGCCGACGTGCTGGGAGAGGTGGCGTGGGAAGTCGATCAGTTTCTGTGCGAGCGTGAGGGCTTGGGCGAGACGTCTGTCTGCGGGGTCGAGGCCGATGCGGCGGACCTCGGCGTCCATCGGGGCTTCGGTTGACCAGCCCCAGAGCGTGCCGGCGAGTGCGCCGATCGTGTCTTCGGAAAGGCCGAACGCTTTGCCGACGTCGCGGATCGCGCTGCGACCGCGGTAGCAGATGACGGTGGCGGCGAGGCCCGCACGCTCGCGGCCGTAACGGGCGTAGATGTATTGGATCACCTCTTCGCGGCGTTCGTGTTCGAAGTCGACGTCGATGTCGGGTGGTTCTTTCCGTTCGGCGGAGACGAAGCGTTCGAACAAGAGATCGACCTGCGTCGGGTCGACTTCGGTGACGCCCAGGCAATAGCAGACGACGGAGTTCGCGGCCGAGCCGCGGCCTTGGCAGAGGATACCTTGGCTTCGGGCAAAGCGGACGATGTCGAAGACGGTCAGGAAGTAGGGGGCGTAGTTCAGTTCGCCGATCAGCTTTAGTTCGTGGTTGAGGGCGTGGCGTACTTTGGGGGTGAGCCCTTCCGGGAAGCGGCGGCGGGCGCCTTCTTCGGCGTGGTGGGCGAGCGCGTCTTGTGTGGTGGCGAAGCCTTCTTGCGTTTCGTGCGGGTATTCGTAGCGCAGCTCGTCGAGCTTGAAGTTGAGACGTTCGGTGAAACGCGTTGTCTCTTCGACGGCGTTCGGGATTTGGCGGTAGAGGCGGGCGATTTCGGCGGGGGTTTTCAGGTGGCGCTCGGCGTTCGCTTCGAGCTTGAAGCCGGCGGCGTCGATCGTGGTGTGTTCGCGGATGCAAGTGAGCACGTCCTGCAGCGGGCGGCGTTCGGGGGCGTGGTAGAGCACGTCGGTCGTCGCGATCAGGGGCACGTTGTGCTGCTGGCTGAGTACGATGAGGCGTTTGATGTGGCGCTGGTCGTCGCCGTTGTAGCGCAGCGTGGCGGCGAGCCAGACCGGCATGTGCTTGAGGCGTTCGAGCGTGGGGGTGGCGCGCTCGATGTTCGGGCGCGGCGGAATGACGATGAGTTGCAGGCCTTGGGCGTGTTCGATCAGATCGTCGAGGTGGAGGATGCAGTCGCCTTTCTCCGCGCGGCGGTTGCCCACCGTGAGCAGGCGCGTGAGGCGGCCGTAAGCTGGGCGGTCTTGCGGGTAGGCGAGGATGTCGGGTGTGCCATCTGCGAAGACGAGTCTGGTGCCGACATGGAGGGGGAAGTTCAGCTCTTTTGCTTGTGTGTAGGCGCGGACGACGCCTGCGACCGAGTTTGGGTCGGTGATGCCGATCGCGGCGTGGCCGAGGTCGTGGGCCTGTTTGACCAACTCCTTCGGGTGCGATCCGCCGCGCAGGAAGGCGTAGTTCGTTGTTGTCGCGAGTTCGATGTAGCGGGTCATGCGAAGAGCCCGTGCATGAACCAGCGGGGTCTTGCCGTTTCGCTTCTGTAGAGGCCTTCGCGGTAGAGCCAGAAGCGCCGGCCGGATTTGTCTTCGACGCGGAAGTAGTCGCGGGTCAGCGGGCGGCCGTTTGCGTCGCGCCACCATTCGGTGGCGATGCGTTCGGGGCCTTCGGTGGCCGCTACTTCGTGCATGACGCGGCGCCATTTGAAGCGCGCCGGGGGGCCGTCTGGGATTTCGGCGATGGCGTCGATTTCTTCCGGGCGTTCGAGCATGCGCAAGGGGCGGGGGCAGACGGTGTCTTGTTGCCTGGGAGCGCCGGCTTCCAGCCGGCACTCTGAAGAAGAGCCGGCTGGAAG
>JBJXEH010000181.1:0-8583 GCA_046153995.1 Micropepsaceae bacterium | reverse complement strand
CCTCGTTTTCACAAGGCGACGAAGCGCTGGACTGCCTGGAAGCGGGCAGCCGCTTCGACTTGCTGCTCACCGACATCGTCATGCCCGTGATGGACGGCATCGAACTCGCCCGCAAAGCAGCCGACGTGGCGCCCCTTATGAAGATCATGTTCATCACCGGCTTCGCGGCCGTCGCGTTGAACCCAAAAAGCAACGCCCCAAAGGACGCCAAAGTCCTCTCCAAACCGTTCCACCTTCGCGACATCGTGAACGAAGTCGAACGCTTCATGGCCGCCGCGTAGCTTAAGCGTTCATTTACCGCGAAGCACCGACCTTGCCCCCTTGAGCATATCCGGGGGGAAGTGCGATGCGCATTTTTGGGGCCACAATGGCCGCGGCTGCGGCCGTGTTCTGTGCGCTCGCCGCCAAAGCTCAAGACGCCGTCGATCTCCGTGACACAATGGCCCGCGTGGAAGCGCACATGAAAGGGCAGGGGATCGACGTTGCGGGCTACGGTGCAAGCACGCCGCCCGCACTCGAATTCGTGACCGCATCGCACCCCTACCTCCAAGGCAACGACGGCGGCTACGCCGGCGGCACGGTTTACGTCAGCGACGCGCGGATCGACGCCTGCACCGACCTCATCCTGATCCACGAACTGGTCCACGACGCGACGGTCAAGCATCGCCTGTTCGCGGCCGTGCCGCTTGAACACCTGAAAGCGGCGATCGAAGCGCTCGCCGATAGTGTGACGGCGGCCGCAGCCGAATCCCCCTACCGCCCAGGCTGCTTGCCGCGCCGCCACTATGCGTGGGGCCCCCAGGATTTGGCCAAACTCGCAATGGCCCCCTGACATCTTGTTTTGGCGGGCACGCATCGCTATACGGTTCGCCTCCTGAACGCGGTGTTTGCCGCGGTTCGACTAAGTGTGGGCGTGTAGCTCAGCGGGAGAGCACTACGTTGACATCGTAGGGGTCACAAGTTCGATCCTTGTCACGCCCACCACGCTTCGCCGTTACGGGCTACGCGTGGCGCAGCCGCGCGGAGGCCGTTAGAGCGAAGCAGTGCCCGGCGTAGCCGAAGGCGAAGACGGGCGTGAGCGCGAGCTCCCGGTAACCTCACCGATCGGCCCTCGTCACGCACGCCGCGATCGCATCGACGACATGGTCGATGTTGTAGGGCTTGTGGAAGTACGGTGCGTCGGCGAACTCGGCAGGTATCGACGCATCGGTGTAGCCGGTGGTGAAAACGCACTGTGCACCCTGAGAGCGAACCTCGCGCGCCACGTTAAAGACGGCGGAACCTTGGATATTGACGTCGAGAATCGCGGCCGCGACGCGTTCGGTCCTCAAAATCTCCAGCGCGCCATCCAACGTGCCGGTGGAGACACACGTAAAGCCACGCGCGGCCAAAGCATCCTCGACCGGGAGCTTCAAAATCGCCTCGTCTTCGACCAGAAGAATTTTCAAAGGGCCTACCGGCGCCGCCATCGCAATCCCTCGAACGCAGTTGTTGTTCAAGGACTGATAACGCGCGGATTGAGCCCCGGTTCCACTTTCGTCTCCGGCTTCAGCCCTGCCAGGAAGGCTTTGGCCGAATCTTCGATCGCAGCTCGCCGCTCCGCCGGAAACCCATCCATCGACCGGTACATCTGGCCGAGCCTCGGGTTGCGTGACAGCCGCTCGCGGTGCCGTGCCAAAAAATCCCAATAGAGGTAGTTGAACGGACACGCCTTCGCGCCCGTCTTCGCGTCCACGTCGTAGGCGCATCCGCTGCAATAGTCCGACATGCGGTTGATGTAGGCCCCGCTCGCCGCATAGGGCTTCGACGCCAAGAGCCCGCCATCCGCGAACTGGCTCATGCCGACCGTGTTCGGCAGCTCCACCCACTCGTACGCATCCGCATAGACGGCCAGATACCATTCGTGCAGCGCATGCGGATCGACGCCGGCGAGCAACGCGAACAGCCCCGTCACCATCAGCCGCTGAATGTGATGCGCGTAAGCCTCCTCCAGCGTCTGCCGCACGCACGCCGAAACGCACGCCATCTCGGTGTCGCCCGTCCAATAGAAGGCGGGCAGCGGACGCGTCGCGCCGAGCACGTTCGAACGCTCGTACCCCGGCATGTTCATCCAATAGATCCCGCGCACATACTCGCGCCAGCCGATGATCTGCCGGATGAAACCCTCTGCGGCGTTGAGCGGCACGCGGCCCTTGACGTACTCCGCCTCCACCGCGCGGCAAACTTCGAGCGGATCGAGCAAGCCGCAATTGATGTACGGCGCAAGCACGCTATGAAACAGCGTGGGCTCGCCGACGCGCATCGCATCCTGATAGTCGCCGAACTGCGGCAGCGCGTGTTTCAGAAAGTGCTTGAGCGCAGCCTGAGCCTCAGCCCGCGTGACCGCAAACCAAAACGGCTCCAGTGCACCCGGATGCGACGCAAACCGCTCGCCTACCAACGCGAGCACGTCGCGCGTAATCGCATCGGGCTCGAACCGCTTGGGCGGCAGCGCACGCACCGTCTTCGGCAGCCGCTTGCGGTTCTCCGCATCGAAATTCCAGCGTCCGCCTTCCGGTTCGCCGTCTTTCATCAAGAGAGCGGTCTCACGCCGCATCTCGCGATAGAAAAACTCCATGCGCAACTGCTTGTGCTTGCCCGCCCACGCGCGAAACCGTTCGTGCGAACAAATGAAGCGCGTGTCGGGCAGGATGGTGAGCGGCAATCCTGAAGCCTCCCCCCACGAACGCATGTCTTCCAGCACGCGCCACTCGCCAGGCTCCGTCGCGACGATCTCAGCCGCACCAACGCGCTTCGCAACACGCACGACCTCGCCTTTCAGCGTGTTGGTGTTCGCCGCATCGTCGAGCCGCGTGTAGTGCACAGTCCACCCGGCCGCCTGAAGCGCCACTGCAAAATGGCGCATCGCCGAAAACAGGAACGCAATCTTCTTCTTATGATGCCAAACATAAGTCGCCTCGCCCATCACCTCGGCGATCAACACATGCGCCGACGCCGGATCGCGGGCGGCGAGCGACGATAGCGACGGCGTCAACTGATCGCCCAACACGAGGATCAGCGCGGGTTTAGTATTGCGTGGCATGGAGCCCTTTACGCGCCCGCTCAAGGATCGGATGATGGACGCGATGCCCACCAAGCACCGCAAACCCCACCTCCCCACCAAAACCTGCCCGGTCTGCAAGCGCCCGTTCGCCTGGCGAAAAAAATGGGCAAAGGTCTGGGACGAAGTCCGCTACTGCTCCGACGCCTGCCGTAAAGGCACGCCGCGCGGCAAAAAATAAAGTCGTCATGGCCGGATCCCGCCCACGGCTGTACGGTTATCGCGCATAAAATAAGTTCGTCATGGCCGGGCTTGACCCGGCCACCCAGGGCCAATCCCACCGTTCCAAAATTGAAACGCCAAGAACGCCAAGCTGCTCGTGCGCGTTGGCAAACCGATGTTTCCAACATGGGACCCAAGCGGCTTGGCGTTCTTGGCGTTTCAAAATTGAGATGCCGAAGCACGCTGCCCTGGGTGGCCGGGTCCCGCCTACGCCAAGTGGCTTCGGCGGGCAGGCAAGTCCGTCCATGGATTCTGAACCACCGTCCCCGGGATCGCGTACACTTGTGACGATGCCCAAGCCCAAACGCCCAAAGGTCCGTGGCCAACTGAAGCCCCCCTCGCTCCGCACACTGGCGGGTGAGACGCTTGGCGTGCTCGCCGTGCCGCGCCTGATCGCGGCGATCCCGAGCCTTGCCGATCTCCCGCGCGGGAAAGGCGCGGCGGTGATGGTGCTGCCCGGCTTCGGCGGCGGCGACGCCTCGACGATCGTGCTGCGCGGCTTGCTCGCAGCGCTGGGCTACACGGTCTCCGGCTGGGGCTTGGGCGTGAACCGCGGCAACGTCGAAGCGACGCTGCCGAAGGTGGAAGCGCAGGTCGAAGCCTTCGCGAAACGCACGGGGCGCAAAGTCCATCTCGTCGGCTGGAGCTTGGGCGGCGTCTTCGCCAGAGAAGTCGCGCGCGACCGGCCAAAGCTTGTGGCGAGCGTGGTGACGATGGGAACGCCGGTGGTCGGCGGCCCGAAATACACCCGCGTCGGCGCTGTCTACAGCGCGTTCGGCGCGAACCTCGACGCGTTGGAGGCCCGCATCGACGAACGCAACCGCCGCCTCATCAAGGTGCCCGTCACCGCGATCTGGAGCCGCGCCGACGGCATCGTCGACTGGCGCGCCTGCATCGACCCCTACGACCGCGACATCGACCACGTCGAAGTGCGCGCCACCCACTTGAGCCTCGGCTTCGACCCGCACGTGCTCAGGATCGTCGCGGACCGGCTGGGCGCTCAGCATCCCTGAAGCCTCGGGGAAGGGCCGGGGTGGGGGTGCAGCATCGTTTTTCGACGAACAACCCCATGTACCCGTAAGTTGGCGCCCGGAAGCGAGCGTGCGCGCCCCGCGGACGAGCGCGCGCAAAGCGCCCGCTTCACGGATCCAAGCGCCGCCCCTGACGCCGTGTTTCCAGGCATTGCGATTGCCGGTGGGCGCGCCGCCGCGCGCGCCGTGAAAACGGCAAACGTCATAGCCGCGAACAGCCGGCGCCCGGCACGGCATCTGCGTCCGCTTCGAGCGGCTAAGGCAGCGCTGCGCCGTTTGCAGCCGCGTGACCATTGAGAGCGTGGCCGTTTCCATGTCCGTCTCCGCTATGTGGCGCGTGGATGTGTGGCGCGGGCGCTTGTGGCGCGGGAATGCGCGGCGCGGACGCCGGGCTCACATCAAGAACGCCTTCGCGAACGACACGGTGTTCGATGACGACTTTCTTAGGGCCAGCCGCGCCGCGCCGCCGGTCGAGCGCCTCGACTAGCACCGCATAAGCCCGCGACAACCGCCCCGCATGCGCCAAATTCTCGGCGCGAACGGCCTCTTTCTGCGCCGGATGCGCCGCCCGCCCAAAACACGCCATGGCGGCGTTGTGACAAGCAACCAGCTGCGCCGCCATCATGCCCTCAACCTCGCTGCGCGGCGCGACACCCATCAAAGCCACAAGCGCAGCCGCAGCAGTCTTGGTGCGCCGGTCCTCGTCGTCTTCAAGACTCAAACACAACGCCGCCGTCGTCTGCCGAGCGATCAACCTGTTGAACTCTTCGATCGAAGACCCACCCATCTCCCGCATCATGCCAGGCGAGGCGCCCCTCGCCGTGCCGCGTTCACCCGCCGCCCCCCGCGCGCTGGTGGTGTCGCCAGTCGTTTTCCCGTTGTCGATCATCGCGCTGTCCATCCTCTTACGTTCAGATAAGTCAAGAAGATAATAGAACATATCAAGAACATTAGCAAGAGGCAGGAAACCGTGGCAAAAGCGGACCCGTAGTTCGCGGAAGCGGCCATTTACGTTGGTCGTAAAGCGGCGCGCTTTGTGAGGAGGCGCTTACCCTGGGACCGCGGGCGCTGCGCCCGCCGAAGCCTTGGCGTAGGCGGGTCCTCGCCTGCATCCGCCGGAGCGAAGCGGAGGCGGACGCATGAGCATTGGTGACAACAATCACCCCGCGATATTCCAACAGAAATTGACTATTCCCACCCAGATGTGTAGGATAATGTGTAGAGGTTCACACATGTCAACCAACCTAGCCCTAGACCCGAAACTCGTCGATCTGGCGCTGGAAGTCAGCGGCGAACGGACCAAGAAAGCAGCCGTCACCAAGGCGTTGCAGGAGTTCGTCGCGCGCCGGCGGCAGAAGCGCCTGCTCGAGCTGATGGGCAAGCTCGAGTGGGATACGTCGTACGACTACAAGGCCGAGCGCAGCCGTTGACGCTATTCGTCGACACCAGCGTATGGTCGCTGGCCTTCCGCCGCGACACGCCGGGCCAAGGGCCGGAAGTCAGAGAGTTCGTGCGCGCGCTCAAAGCCGGCGAAACGGTCGTCACGACCGGGCTGGTTTTGCAGGAGCTGTTGCAAGGCTTCTTGGGCCCGAAGGATCGCAAGCTGATCCTCGAACGGATGTCCGCCTTGCCGCTGATTTCGCCGGACCGGCAGGATCACATCGAGGCGGCGGAGCTCAAAAACAAATGCCGCCGCGCGGGTGTGCAAATCGGAACGATCGACGCACTTTTCGCGCAGCTATGCGTGCACCACGATCTAACGATGCTGACCGCGGACAACGATTTCCGGCACGTGGCAAAGATCTGCGGGCTGCGGGTTTGGGAGGAATGATGGTGTTGGAAGTATGCGTACTGCCATCCTAACTAGGTTACCCGTCGCCGCATTCTTAGTCGGCGATAAAAGCGAGCAGGGCAAGGCCAACCAAATTAAAGGGACACGTCACAAACTCGACCAACACCTCCTGAGCCCATCACACACCTCCGCACCTCACACAGCCACCCAAACCGCCGCCACCGCATCAACCACCGTCAACACCCCGTCGATCACGAAGATAACGAGCACCGGCCCGCTCAACACCGGCCAATAAGCGACGCCCTGGCGCCCGCCGGAATTCGGGCGACAGGTAACAAACTCAACGGCAACGCTTAGGTTGTCACGTGTCCCCTGGTCCCTTCTTTTGACTCTCCACGCAGAAGAACAAATTGGGGTCAGAGAGAATTTGCGCGCGGCCGACCATTAACACGCGCTTAAGCATAAACCTGCGAGTGTTTCTTGGCGCTATCCGCGCGGAGGGAAGCTTCGTGACTCTACGACATATTTTGCTGGGCACCGCGGCGGCGTTGTGCTCGCTCACCGCAGCCGACGCAGCGATCACCACGCCGTCGGGCTGGTACATCAGCCTTGGTGCGGGCGCCAACTGGCTGCCGGACAACGACATCGACGAATTCTCGTTCGCAGGCTCGCCGAGCACGACCAACGAGTTCAGCTGGGAGACCGGCTACGTCGTCGCCGGCGCTATCGGCTACGACTTTGCGAACAGCTGGCGCGCCGAGTTCGAAGTGGCTTATCGCCACAACGATGCCGGCGGATTTTTCCAAAGCGGCTCTCCCTCTACCGTGCCAGGCGCGGAGATCTGGGAACTGTCGCAAATGATCAACGTGTTCTACGACTTTCCCGTCACCGACAAATTCACGGTATCGGCCGGCGCGGGCGTCGGCGGGACGCTGGTTGTGTTCAACCCCGGCTGTTCGGGCAACTTCGAAAGCGCGAACTGCAACAACGAAACCGACGACTATGTCTTGACCGGACAGTTGATCGCACAGGCCGCGTATCGTTTCGCCGAGCGTTGGCAGCTGTTCGCCGATTATCGATTCATGCTGCTCGACGATGCCGAAGTCACGAACCCCGGCGACGGCGAGCACTGGATCATCGAAAAAACGGATCATGCGTTGTCGCTGGGCCTGCGCTTCGACCTGCAGCGCGACGGCGCACCGCCGCCGCCGCCGGCCGTGCAACCGCCGCCGGTGAAAGCGCCCAAGCAGTTCATGGTCTTCTTCGGCTTCGACAAGGCGGAGCTGACGCCAGAGGCGTCGCGTGTCGTCGCGGAGGCGGCAGCGGCCGCGAAGGAATTCGGATCGGCCTCGATCGTCGTCGTCGGCCATACCGACACGATGGGTTCGAACGCCTACAACGACGCCTTGTCGATGCGCCGTTCGCAGGCCGTGAAAGACGGGCTCGCCGGGCACGGCATTCCCGCATCCGCGATCTCGACCGCCGGCCGCGGCGAGAGCGAACTGATGGTCCAGACGGGCGACGCCGTGAAGGAGCCGCAGAACAGACGCGCGACCATCGATCTGAATTGAAGGCACAACGGGCGTTCCTGGGACCTCCTCACCCGCAGTCTCAGGAACGTTCGCACCGCCATCACATGCGCTGCTGCTGAGTTCGCGAGTGCATTCAGGCCGTAGCCGCCTTCTTGCGTGGCGCAAGGACCTTGCGCCGGGGCGACAGGCACCCAATGTTGACATCATCCGAACAGCCATAGGGCTCGAATGCTGACGATGTGGGCCGCCAATGTGGCGTAAGGCGCGCGAGCTCGCGCAAATGGCGCCGCCTGAGCGCAACCGCTGGGTCGATTTCCTGCGCGCGGTCTCGATCTTGGCAGTGGTGTGCGGCCACTGGCTGATGGCCGGGGTCTATGTCGATGAGGCGGGCGAGCTGCAACGCGGCGACCTGCTTAGCGTTTCCCAATCGGCGGCCTGGCTAACGTGGATCTTCCAGGTGATGCCGGTCTTCTTCCTCGTTGGCGGCTATTCGAACGGGGTCAGCTGGGACGCGACGCTGCGCAAGGCTGAGCCCGGACAGATCGGCAAATACCGCGACTGGTTTGCGAGCCGGGTGCAGCGCCTCATCACCCCGATTTTTCCGTTGCTGATGCTGTGGGCGGTTCTCGCGGTGATACTCACGCAGGCAGGCTTCCCGCGCGAACAGATCCGCATGGCGACCGAAGCGGCCCTGATCCCGGTCTGGTTTCTGGCGGTCTATCTGCTGGTGACGGGCTTCACGCCCCTGACCTACGCTGCGTGGAAGCGTTTCGGTTGGGCGAGCTTCGCGTGGTTCATCCCCGCAGCCATCCTGACCGACTGGCTGACCTTCTCGGCCGGTGTGCCTTACGTCAATTTCACCAACTTCCTGTGGGTGTTTTTAGGCATCCATCAGCTCGGCTTTGC
>JBJXEH010000180.1:0-12080 GCA_046153995.1 Micropepsaceae bacterium | reverse complement strand
GAAGCGTTACACCCGGGTTCGCCACGGCCACATTGTGCGAGACGGCAACCGTTACGACGATGACGTCGCCGGTCGCTGCTGTCGCCACGCAGGTATCGTACGTCGCTTGGCTGGTCGCGTTACAGGTCGCCGCAGACGCGGGCCCGGTTGTTGCGATTACTGACGCCGACGCCATTAGC
Organism: Micropepsaceae bacterium; assembly: GCA_046153995.1. Taxonomy (GTDB): domain Bacteria; phylum Pseudomonadota; class Alphaproteobacteria; order Micropepsales; family Micropepsaceae; genus SZUA-430. Next base: position 11,901 of record JBJXEH010000180.1, on the reverse strand, counting down.
GCCGCAGTCAGCACAGTGATCTTGGTTTTTGGCCGCGCACGCGCAGCCGTCCGCATCGCGAACATTGTTAGCCCCCCAACGAAGTCCCCACGACTTCACGTTGCTTAACTAACGCTCTTTAGGAGGCCGCACAGTCAAGCATCTGACATAGTTGGCAACTTCGATAGTCACCAAGCGGTCTCCTTTGCGCATCACATCTGTTTTGGCTAGTGCGCACACCAAAGAAGAGAACCCGCGGAAACCCTCTGCACCAATCGCTACTGCGAACAACTCAACGGGGAATTCGCACGTCTACTCTTCGCGCATCGCGCGCTGCAGGCTGCGGTTCAGCGGCGCGAGCAAATATTCTAGCGCCGTGTGTGACCCAAGACCGATCATCACTTCCGCCGGCAAACCAGGCTGCAGCTTTTCGTCGCCAAGCGCCGCGGCCACAGCGGCCCGGTCGACTTCGATCTCGGCTTGATAGTAGGCAACGCCCGTTCGTGCATCGACAAGGCGGTCGGCCGACACCGAGATGACCTTTCCGGGCACCACCGGCTGAAACGCGCTCTTGGAGTGGATCAGCCGCACGTTCGCGGGGCTCCCCGCGCGCACGTTGTCGGCGTCTTCCGGCTTCAGCTGGGCCTCGACGATCAACCGTGCGTCTTGCGGCACGATCTCCAGCAAAATCTCGCCGCCGCGCACGACCTGCCCCGGCGAGTGAATAACTGAAGCGACCACCACGCCCGCAGCCGGTGCGGCAATCGTCATACGGCCGACCAACGCCTTCGCCGCCTTCGCGCGGTCGGACAATTCGAAGCGCCGGCGCTCGGTCTCGCGCAGCTCTGTCGATATCTTGTCCAGCCGCTCGTTCTTCAGCTCCAGGATCTGCATGTCGATCTCGCTCGCCTTGAGCTTGTTCTGCGCAATCGTCGCCGCAAGCTCGCCGCGCTGACCGGCGAGCGACTTCGCCGCCCGCTTCAACGCCAGAACGCGCGGCAGCGTCGATAAACCCTGATCGAAGAGCTTTTGAGTGGCCGCTGTCTCCTGGTCGATCAGCGACGTTTGCGCCTCGACCGCGGCAAGCTGCGCTTGAAGGCCGCTCACCATTTCAAGATACTGCGCTTTGCGGCTCTTCATGACGCTGATCTGACTCTCGAGCGACTGCCGCCGCTGAACGAACAACGTCGCCTGGCCTTCCATTGCGGCCTTCGCAGACGAGGAATCCTTGCGCGCCGTCAATTCAGGCGTGAACGTCACCGCCGGCGCATCGGCCGCCTCGGCCTGCAGCCGCGCCTCTAACGCGCCGACTGAATCCAACTCCGACTGCAGCACGCCGAGCGCCGCCGACGTTTCCGTCTGGTTCAGAACGGCCAGGACTTGCCCCGCCTTGACGGTGTCGCCGTCGCGCACGTCCACGCGTTCGACGATCCCGCCTTCCAGATGCTGCACCTTCTTGCGCTTGCTTTCGACCGCAACGACGCCGCTCGCGATCACCGCGCTGCTTAACGGAACGAATGCCGCCCACAAGCCGAGAACGGTCAGAAAGCCGAACAACAGCACAGCACTCCACCGCCGCGCACGCGTCGTTTGGAACGGCCCCTCGCTAGAAGGCCCGCTCAGCCAACTCCGGATGCCGCCGATCGCGTCGCGCACCATCATCATCGAGGCCTCCGCTAAACGCGTCCGCCCGGCGTCGCCGAGCGCATGATCTTGCCCATGATCTCTTCGCGCGGACCGAACTCGGCGCGCCCATCGCGCAGCACGAGCAACTTGTCGGTCAGCGTCACCGCGGCGGGCCGGTGCGATACCACGATGACGGTCGCCTTGCGTTCGCGCAACCGCTGCAGCGCCGCGCGCAGATGCGCCTCACCCTCGCTGTCGAGATGCGCCTCCGGCTCGTCCAACACAACGACCGGCCGGTCCCCATAAAGCGCTGCCGCCAACGCAATGCGCTGCATCTGCCCGCCCGACAAACGCAGTCCTGCCGGCCCGAGTTCGGTGTCGTAGCCCTTGGGCAGCGCCTGGATCATCTCATGCACGTCGGCGGCCTCGGCAGCGGCGATAATGGCGCTGGCCGGTGCATCCTCGAAGCGCGAAATGTTCTGCGCAACCGTGCCTGCCATCGCGAGCGGCGCTTGCGGCAGATAGCCGATCCATCGCCCCAGATCGCTCTGCTGCCAGACGGCGACGTCCGAGCCGTCGATGCGGATGTTGCCCGCGGCGCACGGCAGCAATCCCATGATCGCGCGAACAAGCGTCGACTTGCCTGAGCCGCTGGGCCCCACGATCGCCATCTGCTCGCCAGGCGCAAGGTCGAACGACAAGCGGGCCAAGATCGGCCGCTGTCCGCCCGGTGGTACCAGCGCGACATTCTCAGCGCTCAGCGCTCCTTTGGGTCGCGGCAAGGGCATCGTCGCGGTCTCTTTCGCAAGCGACGCCAGCGCTGCGTCGAGGCGCTCCCAGGCCTGGCGCGCACTCAAGACCGACTTCCAGGCACCAACCACCGCTTCGACCGGCTGCAGCGCACGCGCACCGAGGATCGAGCCCGCAATCAAGCCGCCGCCCGAAAGTTCGCCGGCGATCGTCAGCGCCGCACCGGTGCCTAAGAGCGCAATCTGCAGCGAATTGCGCAGGAACCGCGCAAGCGCATGGAAGCTTGCTTCACGCTCCGTCGCGGCCAGACTGTGCTGCATCGCATTGCTGGAGGCGCTGAGCCAATGCGCCGAGACTGAGTTTGCAGCGCCCATCGCGACCAACGGCTCGCCGTTTCGCGCCGCTACTTCGGCGAACTGCAGCGCTTTCAAATTCTCTTTCGCGGCCGTCGCCGACGCGTCCGCATTGAGACGGTCGTTGAAGTAGGCAATCGCACCGATCAGAACGCTGGCAACAACCGCTACGACGAACAAGACGGGATGCAACACATAGAGCAAGATGAAATAGATCGGGCTCCACGGCAGATCGAGCATCGACGCCGTCACCGGCCCGCCGACGAGATTGCGGATCGCATCGACGTCGCGCAACGGCTGGAGCGCGGGCGCATCGCGCCCGGCCGAACCGCGCAGCTGTACCTGAAACGCATAAGGCCCAAGCCGGTGCGCGGCGCGCGCGCCAAGCCGCTGGAGCAGCGAACTGCGCAGGGCCTCTAAGCCCGCAAGCGAAAGCAGCGCCACCGCCGCGATCAGCGACAGCACGACCAGCGTCTCGATGCTGTAGGACGACAGCACCCGGTCGTAGATCTGCAGCATGTAGAGCGAGGAGGTCAGCCCAAGAAGATTGATCGCGAGGCCATAGCCCAAGACCGACAGCACGACGCTGCGCTCTTGTGCGAGCACATCGCGAACCGAACCCGGAGGCGCGCCGGTCACCGCTGCTGACCCCTTGTTGAGCATCGACCTTTCAAGACCAACCGCGCACCCGATGAAAGCGGCAATTCAACCAGGCAGGCCGAAACCTCCGGGCTTGGTTTCCGCCAACGACACTACTCTAAGGCGGCGCAACCATCCTGCCGCAACCGACTGTGCCTCGACGGCGACACCGTTGATGCAAAACACTAGCTTCGGTCGCTAACTATGCGGAATTTCGTTGGTTCTGCGTTGTACTCGAACGTAAATGCTACCCGGGGATGTAGTGGGGGTAGTTTGTTATGGTCGCTAATCAAGCGAGCCGTCAATTCGTTGACGTATTTCAGGGGATAGAGGTTCCGGTTCTGGCTGCGATCCGCCAGGAAACCAACGGAACTCTGAACGTTCACATCGGCGCTTGCGCCAACCGGACGAAAGCAAAAGCCGAGGTTTTGGCCGGTTTGGCTAACGCGGGCATGTCGCGCGTTCGGGTGCATTTCCATACCGGGCGCGATCTGACCGCGCCGCGTAGTTTGGAGCGGCTCGTTGCCCATTTCGGCGACGGTGAGGTCGTGTACGACCCAACCGAAGCCATTTCGCGCGCGAAGGCGCTCGTCGCGGCAAGCCAATCGGTTCGCACCTCGCTTGTCGATGCGATCGCGGGGATTTTCTTCGCCCCACAGGCGCGCACTTTGTTTGTGTCGCTGGGCGGAAAGCGGTTCGCGGCCACGGATAAGCTGAAAGTCGCGGAACTGGCAGCAATCGAACGCCAAATCGTTGAAGCGCTGGGCAGCGCTTTTGCGGGCCGGACATCGGAGTGCCCGGCGGTACGCGTCGGCTTCGGTCTGCCGAATGCGGCGCTGGTTCCCGTCGATCACCGTTCGATCGTCGGCTGGTCCACAAAGACCCTGCGCGCCGTGCGCCGCTATTGGAAGCCGGTTGCGATCGCGACGTTGTTCGGCTTCGGCGCGGACGCCGCCGCCGCACGCGAACCGGCGGTCGCTCCGACGAACCTCAAAGTCACAGCCGCGGGCATCTCGACTGAGGGCGAAGGCGGCTGGTTCTTCGGTGGCGCACTGACGACGCCGCTCGGCCAAGAATGGGGTTTCCAAGGCGAAGCCGGGGTTTCCGGCAACGATAACGACACCGTCTACGGCGTCGGCGGTCATATCTTTACGCGCGACCCGTCGAGCTATCTGCTCGGCGTGTTTGCGGCGTACGCGTCCGAAGACGCGCTCGACCTCGACGCAGCGCGCCTGGGCGCCGAAGCCGAACTCTACTTGAACCAGCTCTCGATCTTAGCGAGTGCGGGCTATCAGTTCTCAGACGCGGCGGCTCTTGAAGGCGCGTTCGCCGACATCGAACTGCGCTGGTACATTTCCGACGACTTCGCACTGTCGGCCGGCGGCGCGTTCTCTGAAAACAACGAGGCCGCCCGCATAGGTGCGGAGTGGCGCCCGGGCTTCTCAGCGCTACCGGGCCTGGCGTTCCGGGCCGACGCCTCATTCGGCGAAGGCAACACGGAGTCCTACCTTGGCGGCCTGACCTATTACTTCGGCGCCGACGCGTCGTTGAAGGACCGTCACCGTAAGCAAGACCCCGCAAGTGCGCTCTTGGGGCTGTTCCAAGCGGTACAAAACGAACAAGCCCGCATCTGCGGCCAATACGGCGCCCCGCCCGGATGTAACTGAGGCGGTTGAAACGACGATCCCAATGGGTGCAGGCTAACGTCTGCACCCATTTTTTGTTTCAGCGCACCGGACCGGTGCCGGCGTCGTAGGAGAGCAATACCATGCCGACGACAGTTACCGAGACGATGACCGTGAATGCCGGCACAGTACTGACCTACACAGTCACGCCGCCGGACATCAACCCGCTCTACTTCGACAACGCCACACCGTTCGTGCTCGGACCTTCGCTGTACAATCACGGTGAAATGCGGTTCGAAGCGGGCGCGGCCCAACGCGCTGTATTTTTCCTCTACGACACCGATGCTTACGGCTTGCCGGGCGCGAGGGTGCTCGAAAACACAGGCACGATCAGCGTGAACGCGCCCGGTGCGGTGAAAGCGCAGCTCTACTTGGCCAACGCCTCCGGTCCCGACCTTATCAATTCGGGCACGATGACGGTAACCACGGGCGGGATCGGCGTCCTGTTCGAGAACTGGGACTCTGATGTGATCGTCACAAACAGCGCGACCGGTCTCATTCAAACAACAGCCAGCCAGTACGCCACCACGTTCTTTTTCGGCAACGGCGGCCACGTCGACAACGCCGGTTCGATCATCGCGTCGGCAGGGTTGGGCGCAACCGCGATCAACTTTTTCAACGGCCGCGGCTACCTCAACAACAGCGGCCTGATCTCTGCTTCCGATACGAATGCCGCGACCATTGATGCGACGGCGCTTTCGTTTGCCGGCTACGACATGGGGCCGATCATCAACAGCGGCACCATCCGCGGCGAGTGGGCAATCCAAGAGTATAGTGACACATCCAACACGCCGAGCCTGTCCAACGTCAACGTTCACAACACCGGCCTTATCGACGGGCTCGTCGATCTCGGCCGCGGCGACGATGTGCTCACCAACGAAGGAGCGATCATCGGCGAAGTTGATCTTGGCGCTCAAAACGATATCTACAACGGACGCCTCGGCTCGATCATCGGTAATGTCTACGGCCACGACGGAAACGACACGCTGATCGGCGGCGCGGGCGTTCAGTATTTCTTCGGCGAAGCCGACAACGACACGCTGGATGGCGGTGCCGGCGGCGACACGCTCGATGGTGGCGATGGAACGGACACGGCCGCTTACGACGACTCGCCCGTAGCGGTTACCATGGACCTCCAAGCCGCCACATATTCCGGCGGCCACGCCAACGGCGACACGTTGATCTCGATCGAAGGCCTTCGCGGCTCCGCCTTCAACGACACATTGCTTGGCAATGCCGCCAACAATTTGCTCACCGGCCTTGCTGGCAACGATACGCTTCAGGGGCGCGACGGCGACGACTACATGAACGGAGGCGCGGGCATCGACTCGTTCGACGGCGGCAACGGCAACGACCGCGTCAGCTTCTACGCACTTAACGCTACACAAGCGGCTCACGTCGATTTAGCTTCCCAAAGCGTGCTCAACGACGGCTTCGGCAACACCGAGACCATGGTCTCGATTGAATCCGTTGGGGCAGGCACCGCCTTCGCCGACTTTTTCAATGGCAGCGATCTCGACAACGTCATCATGACCGGACGCGGCGACGAGGCGCACGGCATGGGTGGAAACGACATCGTCTGGGTCGCCAGCGCGCCATTCCGCATCACTGGCGGGGCCGGTATCGACTCCATCCGCTTCGACGGCGACGAAGGCAAACTGATCCCCGACACAAACGGTGACGGCTTGGCCGAGATCGTCTACGCGACTCATGGCGTCAGTATCGCGATGCTGGCCGGGGCTATCCTCGACGACGGCTTTGGCGACAGCGGGTCGTTTCTGCAGTTCGAGAACGTCTACGGCACGCGTTTCGCCGACACGATTACCGGCGATTTCGGAGCGAACGAACTCTATGGCGGCGCGGGTGGCGACAGTCTAAGCGGCAGCTTTGGCGCCGACATCGTGGCCGGCGAAGACGGCGACGACTTCCTGGCAGGTGAAGGCGGCGCAGACGTCATCATCGGTGGGGCTGGCCAAGACATGGCGCTCTACGACGTATCGTCGAGCGGCGTAACCATCGACCTTTTGAACAACACCGCATCCGGCGGCGACGCAACCGGTGACACGCTGAGCGGCATCGAAAGCCTGACCGGCTCGCACTTCGACGATACGCTGTCGGGGAACGGCGTCTTTTACAACCGCCTCGTCGGTCTGGGCGGCAACGACATCCTCGATGGGCGTGACGGCGACGACATTCTCGAAGGTGGCCCGGGCGATGACATTCTGATCGGCGGTTCGGGCTCCGATCACCTCGTTGGCGGCGACGGCATCGACACGGCCTCATACGCTGCTTCATTCGCCGCCGTGAACGTCAATCTGCAGAACGGTTGGTCGCTCAACGGCGACGCTGGTGGCGATACCCACACCTCGATCGAGATCCTTGAGGGTTCGGCATTCGGCGACACGTTGGGCGGCAACAACAGCGACAACACGTTTCGCGGCCTCGGCGGCGCCGACTTCATCCAAGGCCGCGGCGGCAACGACACGCTTCAGGGCGGCAACGGCGACGACTGGCTCGACGGCGGCACGGGCGCAGATTCGATCGACGGTGGAAGCGGTACCAACGACGTCGCCGCCTACGGCTCCTCGGCCTCCGCAGTCAACTTGGACTTGCAGAACAACACGTACAGCGGCGGCGACGCTGCGGGCGACACCCTAACCGCAGTAGAAGGCTTGTCCGGCACCTCATTCGGCGATCAGCTGTTCGGTAGTGGCTCGGCCAACCGCCTGTTCGGCCAGGGCGGAAACGACTTCATCCAAGGCCGTGGCGGCAACGACATCATCGACGGCGGCGATGGCGACGATTGGCTGGACGGCGGCGTTGGCGCCGACACGATCTACGGCGGCGCAGGCACAAACGACATCGTGGCCTACGGTGCGTCGCTGGCCGCGGTCAATGCCGATCTCGCAGCGTTCGTTTTCACCGGCGGCGATGCAGCGGGCGATACTTACTCGGGCGTTGAGGGTGTCTCAGGCTCGGCATTTAACGACCAGCTTTTCGGCGACGCAAATGCCAACCGTCTATTCGGCCAAGGTGGAAACGACTTCATCCAAGGGCGTGGCGGTAACGACAACATCGACGGCGGCGACGGCGACGATTGGCTCGACGGCGGTACCGGCGCCGACCAGATATTCGGGGGGAACGGCAATGACATCGTAGCATACGGCGCCTCGACCGCGGCGGTGAACGCCGACATGGCGGCCTTTGTATTCACCGGCGGTGACGCGGCCGGAGACACATACTCGCTGATCGAAGGTGTCTCCGGTTCCGCGTTCAACGACCAACTGTCCGGCGATGCCAACGGCAATCGCTTATTCGGCCAAGGCGGCAACGACTTCATCCAGGGCCGCGGCGGCGCCGATCTGATCGATGGCGGCGACGGCGATGACTGGCTCGACGGCGGCACCGGTGGCGACCAGATTTTTGGCGGCGCCGGCACGAACGACGTCGTGGCCTATGGCGCCTCGACCTCGGCGGTCAACGCCGACCTGCAGAGTTTCACATTCTCCGGCGGCGACGCTACCGGCGACACATACTCGGGCATCGAAGGTGTCTCTGGTTCGGCGTTCAATGACAGCTTGACCGGCGACGCGAACGCGAACCGTCTGCTCGGTCAAGCCGGCAACGACACGCTGGCAGGCCGCGGCGGGAACGACCAACTTACCGGCGGCGGCGAAAACGACATCTTCGTTTTCGCTGACAATGGCAGCACCGACACCATCTACGACTTCGACGATATTGGCGACGACACGATCCAACTTTCGATCGCGGGGATCACCAATTTCGCTGGCGTGCAAGCAGTGATGACCCAAGCCGGCGCAGACGTCGTCATCGACTTCGCAAGCACCGACATCGTCCTCGCCAACACCACGCTTGCCTCCATGGGCAGCGACGACTTCACGTTCGTTTAGGGGGCGGAAAGACAATGGCCCAGATCGTCACCCAAACAATGACAGTCCAGGCCGGCACGGTCCTGACATACACATACAACACGGACAACGGACGCGCCGTGGCGCTTTACCTCGTCCCCGAAACTCACTTTGCGCCTTCGCCGTCGGTAATCAACTACGGCGAAATTCACTACAGCGACACGTCGAGAATCTTCGGTCATTCGTCCTTTTTCTTCTTTGACAACGGCGGCACTTGGGACGCCGCGACCATAGAGAACTACGGCCTCATCCGCGCCAACATGCCGAACCTCGATAGCCTGACCATGTTCCAATACGTGAGCAATGGCCCGGATTTCTTCAACAGCGGAACGATAACGGGGGTCGCGAAGGATTACATATCTGGCTTCGAGAGCCACAGCCTTACGCAGACCGTGACGAACTCGGGCCTCATCGAAGTTTCCGCCGCGAAGAGCGCAAACGCGGTCTCGGCCGGCGCCTCGGGTCAGGTGACGAACGCCGGCCATATCGTTGCACGGCTCACCGGCGCCGCTTCTACCAACGACCTGATCGGTGCAACCGGTGTTTCGTTCCCCAGTGGCAGCGGCGGCGTCTTCGGTTCCACACTGCTCAACACGAGCACAGGCATCATCGAGGCATTCGATAACGATCCGACGGTCGCTCTGGCATCCGGCGTGGTCTACGGCGGCAACAGCATGGGCCCGATAATCAACGAGGGTATCATCCGCGGGGACTACGCGATTAGGGAGTACACCCCCTTTAACGCCTCACCGGCTCAAGCAGGCGCATACATCCGGAACAGCGGCCTTCTCGAGGGGCTGTTATGGCTCGGCATCGGCGAGGACATACTGGAGAACAATGGCGAGATTATTGGAAACGTAGAACTTGGCAGCGAGAATGACATCTACGACGGTCAGCTCGGCGTCGTGTTCGGTAACGTACTCGGCGGCGACGGCAACGACCAGCTGAACGGTGGCGCACAAGCCGACCGCTTGTTCGGTCAGGCAGGTGCCGACACTCTTGATGGCGCAAGCGGTGAGGACTTTCTCGAAGGCGGCGCGGCCGGCGACTTCTATTTCGGCGGCAACGGTCTCGACACGGTCTCCTACGAAACCTCCTCCGCGGCGGTAAGCGTTGACCTCGAAAGCGGCGTTCGCCTTGGCGGAGACTCAGTCGGCGACGTTTTCGACTCGATCGAAGGCTTCTCGGGCTCCGTCTTCGACGACGCCTTCTATGCGGATGCCAATGCAAACCGGCTCGTTGGTAACGGTGGCAACGACTGGCTGGAAGGCCGCGGCGGCGCGGACGTCATCGACGGCAGCATAGGCGAGGATGTCGCGGCCTACGGATCGTCGGCAGCCGTTTCACTCAATCTCGCGACAAACACCTTCACCGGCGGCGACGCCAACGGCGACACGCTGATTGATATCGAGGGGCTATCCGGCTCTCAGTTTGCCGACTCGATCACGGGTGACGCCCTCGCCAACCGCCTCTACGGCCTAGGCGGAAACGATACGATCGTTGCCGGCGGTGGCAACGATTTACTCGATGGCGGCCTTGGCGACGACGTGCTCACCGGCGATCAAGGTAACGACACGGCGGCGTACGCGGGCAATGCGGCTGTAGCCTTGTCGCTGCTGCTCTTGGGTCCTCAAGACACGTTGGGAGCCGGTATCGACACGCTGTCCGGCATCGAAAACGTGACAGGCGGCAATGGCAACGACACGCTGACCGGCAACGAAGGCGCGAACGTTCTCAACGGCTTTCACGGCGACGACACGCTTGACGGCGGCGCAGGAAGCGACACGGCAAGTTACGCGGGTGTCGCGGCGGGTGTCACGGTTTCGTTGACGGTCGCTGGCGCGCAGAGCACGGGCGGCGCAGGCATCGATACGCTAACCGGCATCGAAAATCTGACCGGCAGCGCCTTCAACGACACGCTGACCGGCAACGCCAATGACAACGTGCTTGCGGGTGGTTTTGGTCAGAATGTCCTCGACGGCGGCGCGGGTAACGACACTGTCAGCTATGCAGACCTCTACATTGAATCGGGCCTCCATGGCGTCAACGTAAGCGTCAGCGAAACGGGGTCACAGTGGAACCTCGGCGGATTCGATACCTACATAAGCATCGAAAACTTGGTCGGCAGCCGTTACCGGGACGCCCTTGTCGGTGACGAGAACGCAAACGCGCTCTACGGCGGCGACGAAAACGACAACCTCACCGGCTTTGGCGGCGACGATTGGCTCGAAGGTGGTGCGGGCGAGGACGGGCTCTTCGGTGTGTTTGGCAACGATGTCGCCGCCTACACATCATCTGCAGCCGCCGTTTATATCGACCTGCTGAACCTCGTATACACGGGTGGCGACGCCGAAGGCGACTACCTAGGTATGATCGAAGGCGTTGCCGGCTCGGCCCACAACGATCAGTTGCTCGGCGACAACGGGGCGAACCGATTGCTCGGCCAAGGCGGTGACGACCGTCTCGTCGGCCGCGGCGGCGCAGACGCTCTAGACGGTGGCGGCGGTACAATCGACATTGCCGACTACGCCGCATCCGCCGCAGCTGTCATTGTTGATCTGCAAACAGGAACCGGATCGGGCGGCGACGCGGCTGGCGACACACTCTTGAACGTAGAAGGGCTTGAGGGTTCCGCCTTCAACGACCAGCTGTTCGGCGATGCCAATGCGAACCGCCTGCTCGGCAACGGCGGCGCGGACTTCATCCAAGGCCGCGGCGGCGCGGACAACATCCAAGGCGGCGACGGCGACGATTGGCTCGACGGCGGTACCGGCGGCGATACGATCAACGGCGGCAACGGCACGCTCGACATCGCGGCCTACGGTGGCTCGACGGCAGCGGTAAATCTCGACCTCCAGGCGAACACGTTCTCGGGCGGCGACGCCACGGGCGACGTTTTATCGAACATCGAAGGCGTGTCCGGCTCGGGGTTCAACGATC
>JBJXEH010000179.1:0-4859 GCA_046153995.1 Micropepsaceae bacterium | reverse complement strand
CCGACCGCTTCCTGCCGGTCGATCTTGAAGCTTGTGCCCAGCGCCTGCTTGATCTTTGCCGCGACTTCCTGCTCCTGACCGCTGACTTGCTGCGACGGTTGCACGCGGATCAGCACGGACTTGTCGGTACCAAAATTCTGCAGCGCCACCTCGCCGAAGCCGAGCCCGCCAAGCTTCTCGCGAAGCGACCCAAGATCGATCGTCTTCTCGCTCGACGCCTCGATGACGACACCGCCCGTGAAGTCGATACCCAGATTGAGCCCCTGGAACCACAGCGAAAGGATCGTCGCCACGACCAGTAATCCGTCCACCGCAAAGGCAAAATACCGCCGCCCGACAAAGTCGATCTTGGTGTCGTCGGGAATGAGCGTTAGGCGCGCCATGAATATCTCGCGATAGGGGAGGCCGAAAGGCGGCGGATTAGAGCGGCAGTCGGGTACCCTTACAACCCCGAATAAGCGGCGGATTCGCGCCAAATGACGCGGGGTCTCCCGTTAACGGGCAACAAAACTTTACACGCGCGCAAACCGCAAGAAACACGCTGAGCCCAAGTAGAGGGCAGGGCATAATCGCCCAAATAAGGAGAAGAGATATGACGGACGAAACAAAACCCACCCGCCGCGGCTTCGGATATGTCGCCTTGATTGGCGCAGTGATCGTCGGCCTCGTCGGCGGCGGCCTCGCCACCTCGGCGATGGGTCACGGCGGTGGCGGCTTCGGCCCGCGCCATTGGGGCGGCGGTCATCACCGCATGCATGGCGACGTGACGCCGGAACGCGCAAAAGAACACGCGGCCCACATGGTCGACCGCTTCGCACGCCGCATCGACGCGACGGCCGAGCAGAAGCAGAAGCTGACGGTGATCGCCCAAGGGCTCGCAACCGACATGCAGCCGCTGCACCAGAAGATGCACGAAGCCCGCAAGCGCGGCATCGAACTTCTGCGTCAGCCCACGGTCGATCGTACTGCGGTCGAAACCTTCCGCGCGGAGCAGATCGCAGCCGCCGATGCAGCCAGCAAGCGCCTCACCCAAGCGCTAACCGACGCGGCGGACGTTCTGACCCCCGAGCAGCGCGCCAAGATTGCGGAACGCTGGGACTTCTGATGACGTTCGGCCACTGAAGGAAAACGACGGTGGCCGATCGCATTCTCTTGATCGAAGACGACCCGCGCCTCGCCCGGATGGTCGAAGACTATCTGGCAGGCGCGGGCTATCGTGTGACCCACGCCGCCAGTGGCCGCGCGGGCCTCGCTCTGACTCAACGCGAAACCTTCGACGCTCTCGTGCTCGACCTCATGCTCCCCGACATGGACGGACTTGAGGTCTGCAAGGAAGTTCGCACGAAGACGCAAACACCCATCCTCATGCTCACCGCAAGGGGCGATGCGATGGACCGCATCGTCGGCCTCGAAATGGGCGCCGACGACTACCTGCCGAAGCCGTTCGAACCGCGCGAACTGCTGGCTCGCTTACGCGCGATCCTAAGGCGCGCGCACAGCACACCCGCAAACACGCTCAGCTTCGGGCGCCTGGAAATCGACAAAGACGCGCGCGAAGTCCGCATCGACGGCACGGCGCGCACGCTTACCGGCTACCAATACGCGCTCATCGTCGCGATGGCCGAACGCGCGGGTCGCGTGCTCTCGCGCGACGCACTATTCGATCTCGTCAAAGGTGAGACGATCGAAGCCTTCGACCGCTCGATCGACGTGCACATCTCGCGCATCCGCGCCGCGATCGAAGACAACCCAAAGGCACCCCGCCGCGTGATCACCGTCCGCGGCGCCGGCTATGTCTTCGCGAAGGCGCAAGACTGATGCGCATCTTCAACCGCCTGTTCGTCAAGGTCTACCTCACGATCGTGGCAAGCCTCTTGATCGCGGTTGTCGCCTCCGCGTTCGTCTTCCGCGCAGGCCCGGAGGCCGAGCAAGCGCGCAGCGCGTTTCGTATGGCTGGTGGCGTTCTCACCGCCTCGCTCGCCGACCCCGCGGCGTCACCCGAGACACAACGCGCCGCGGTCGAACGTCTTGCCCGCCTCATCAACGCCGACCTCGCGCTCTACAGCGCCGATGGAACACTGATCGGGGCGGCCGGCGAGACTTTGCCGCCGCCGCGCGACGTTGCAAACGACGCCAACGACGACCGATGGATTCGCCACGGCCGCCGTCACGTGTGGACATTGCCGCTCGCCGATGGACGCTCCGTCGTCGTGCGCCCGCCGTTCGAACGTGGACGCCGCGGCCTCGGATTCTTCAGCCACCTCGCGATCGTCGCGCTCTTGATCGCGCTTGCTGGCTACCCCGTGGTGCGCGGCATCACCGGCCGGCTTGAGCGCCTTCAGAAAGGCGTCGAGCAACTCGGCGCAGGCGACCTGACCACCCGTGTAAAGGTCGAAGGCAAAGACGAAGTCGCAGGCGTTGCCGAAAGCTTCAACCGCGCGGCAGGCCGCATCGAGGAACTGGTCAAAGCCCACAAGATGCTGCTCGCCAACGCCAGCCACGAACTGCGCACGCCGCTCACGCGCCTGCGCATGGGAATCGAACTGCTGAAGGAAAAGGCCGATCCCGCCCGCAAAGCCGAACTCGAACAAGACATTGCCGAACTCGACCAACTGATCGGCGAAATCCTGCTCTCAAGCCGCCTCGACGCGATGGACCGCCTCGATCAAGTAGAGCCTGGAGACCTGCTCGCGCTCGCCGCCGAAGAGGCCGCGCATTACGAAGGCACGAACGTCACCGGCACCGCCGTCACCGTACTGGGCGACGCGCGCCTACTGCGCCGCCTGATCCGCAACCTGCTCGAAAACGCGAAACGCCACGGCGCCCCGCCAGTCGAAATTGCGGTGACAATGCAAACCGGCGCCGCGGTTCTCACCGTCAGCGACCACGGCCCCGGCATCGCCGAAGCCGACCGCACCCGCATCTTTGAACCCTTCTTCCGCAAAGCAGGCGCATCTTCGGCAGGCACAGGCCTCGGCCTCGCCCTCGTCCGCCAAATCGCCCGCCGCCACGGCGGCGAAGTCATTGTCGAGAGAGGGCACCCCAGCGCGTTTCAGGTCACGCTGCCTGCTGCGCCCTAAAGGACGCGCAGCCCTAGATGTTTCGCCATCGGGTCGTAGTCGCGATCATTGTGAAGAAGCGGCAGCGCATGCTGAATGCAATATGTGCCGACGATCAGATCGACTGTCTTGCGCACAGTAATGCCAAGTGCGCGCAAGCGCCGGTAGTTCGCGGCGGCCTCAACGGCGATATCGGCACCACATAGCTCGACGCTTGCAAAGCGGCTTAGCGTTTGTTGCACGCGGCGCGCATCGGCCTCAGTGTCGAAGCCGCGAAGGAATTCGCAAAGAATGAGATCGCCGACCACGACCCCGCCCGCATCGATGAGGAGATCGAGCTTTCGAACCTGATCGGTCGGGCGCCCTCGAACGAAGTCGATAAGCACGGTTGTGTCGACGAGCGCGAACAAGGTTCAGTCGCGCCGCCAAGCGTCGAGGTCACCCTCCCACTTTACCTTGCCCACCAAGTCGCGAATCTTTAGCTGCTCTCTCCGCTCGACAAGCAGCTTGAGCGCGGCCTCAACGGCTTCGCGCTTTGTCTTGTAACGGCCAGCTTTCATGGCAGACCGCATAAGTCTGTCATCAATTTCGATGTTGGTCCGCATCCATTCGCCTATGTGTATAGAATGGAGAGAGCATACACATTCGGCCGCAGCAAGGCAACCAGTTGCGGGCTCCCTCGGCTATGGTTACCCTCACACCCAAACCAAGCGCCGCCAAGCGCTGTTGTTGTTTAAAAAGGGCTGGAAATTTCATGACACCGGAGAACACACGTCTCGCACTCGTCGCGGCGGCCGTAGCGCTTGTGCTTGCGATCCCGATCCTCGGCCGCTCGTTCGGCGGCGCGCCGACCACCTACGGCGACGTGGTCCAAGGCACGACGCCTGTCGATGTCAGCAAGACGCAGGCGACAGCCCGGCGCATCGGCAACGCCGTCAACAATCTCGACGGCGCACGTATCGCGGCAGCCGACGGCGAGCCGCAAAACTGGCTCGCGCACGGCCGCACCTACGGCGAACAACGCTTCTCGCCGCTCAACAAAATCAACGTCGACAACGTGAAGACCTTAGGGCTCGCTTGGACCTACGCAACCGACACGAACCGCGGTCTGGAATCTTCGCCCATCGTCGTCGACGGCGTGATGTTTTCGACCGGCTCGTGGAGCAAGGTCTACGCGCTCGACGCCAAGTCGGGTGAAGAACTGTGGACCTACGATCCCGAAGTCCCCGGCGAAACCGGCCGCAAGCCCTGCTGCGACGTCGTCAACCGCGGCGTCGCCGTGTGGAAGGGCAGGGTCTACGTCGGCACGCTCGACGGCCGCCTGGTCGCGCTCGACGCAAAGAACGGCAAGCCGATCTGGGAAACGCAAACCGTCGATCGCGCAAAGCCCTACACGATCACGGGTGCACCGCGTATCGTGAAGGGGAAGGTCATCATCGGTAACGGCGGCGGCGAACTCGGCGTGCGCGGCTATATCACCGCCTACGACACCGAAACCGGCCGCCAACTCTGGCGCTTCTACACGGTCCCCGGCGACCCGCGCGTGCCGGTCGAAAACGAGCATCTCAAAGCCGCCATGCCCACATGGAAAGCGGATCAAGGTCCCGGCTGGAAGTACTGGGAAGTCGGCGGCGGCGGCACGGCGTGGGACTCGATGGCCTACGACCCCGACCTCGACCTGCTCTACGTCGGCACCGGCAACGGCTCACCGTGGAGCCGCTATCTCCGCTCGCCCGGCGGCGGCGACAATCTCTACCTGTCGTCGATTCTGGCGATCAAACCCGACACCGGCGAACTCGC
>JBJXEH010000178.1:0-8664 GCA_046153995.1 Micropepsaceae bacterium | reverse complement strand
AATCTCGTCGTCAGAAACGTCCTTAAGGCGCAGCTGCAACGATGCGATATCGCCCGCACCAAGCGCGCGTTTCAACGCCTCGTCGAACGAAGCGTCGAGCGTTGGCGGCGTGACGAGGTAGAGACGGCAGCGGATTACGCAGCTTCCTTCTCAAGGCCCTGCGCCCACTTGCCGAGGCTCGCGAGGCCGTTCATGCGCGCGCGATGCGCGAGCGCGCGCTGCGCTGCGGCGACGTTCTCGTGCTTGCCGGACCACGCCTTCTGCGGCGCGGCTTGCAGCGCGCGGCCGTAGGAGAAGGTGAGCGCCCACGGCAGCGGGCCCATCTTGTTCATCGCGTCGAGATGCGCCGTCGCCTCTTCGTCCGACTGTCCGCCCGACAGAAACGCGATGCCCGGCACCGACGGCGGCACGCAGTTTTTCAGCATCCGCAATGTCGTCTCGGCAACCTCCTGAACGCCCGCCCGCTTCGCCGCCTTCTTGCCCGCGATCGCCATGTTCGGTTTCAGCACAATGCCTTCGAGCTTCACACCCGCGTAGTAGAGTTCCCGAAACGTCTCGTTCAGCACCCATTCGGTGACGCCATAGCAGCGGTCGATATCGTGCTCGCCGTCCATCATCACTTCCGGCTCCACGATCGGCACGATGTTCGCCTGCTGGCAGAGCGCCGCGTAGCGCGCCAGCGCATGCGCGTTCGCATGTACGCAATTGTGCGAGGGGATACCCGCACCGATGTCGATCACGCCGCGCCACTTCGCGAACCGCGCGCCGCGCTCGTAGTATTTCGGCAGCCGCTTCGAGAGCCCGTCGAGCCCCTTCGTGATCAACTCCTTCGGCGAGCCGGGCAGGGCCTCGGTCCCCTCATCGACCTTGATGCCCGGCAGCGCACCCGCATCGGCTATGACTTTGACCAGCGGCGTCCCGTCGGCTGCGTCCTGCCAAATCGTCTCGTCGTAAAGAATAACGCCGGAGATGAACTCCTTCATCGCGCCCGTGCGGAACATCAACTCCCGATAGTCGCGCCGGCTCGTCTCGGTCGACACGACGCCGATCGCATCGAACCGCTTCCCGATTGTCGTGGTGCTTTCGTCGGCAGCAAGGATACCTTTGCCGGCAGCCACCATTCGCCGTGCGTTCTTTTCAAGTTCGCTCATTGTTTCTCTCCCATTCACGCGCCAAGCGCTTTCACGCCCGGCAGGTCTTTGCCCTCAAGCCATTCCAAAAACGCACCACCCGCCGTCGAACAGTACGTAAACCCGTCTTCCGCGCCCGCGTGCGC
The DNA here is from genome assembly GCA_046153995.1 of Micropepsaceae bacterium. Classification (GTDB taxonomy): domain Bacteria; phylum Pseudomonadota; class Alphaproteobacteria; order Micropepsales; family Micropepsaceae; genus SZUA-430. The sequence continues at coordinate 7,388 of JBJXEH010000178.1, read as the reverse complement.
CAGCGCCGCCAGCGTATCGCCGCCACCGGCAACCGACACCATCTGGCCAACCTTCGTCAGCATCGCAACATGCCGCGCCACCGCGTTCGTCCCGTTGTCGAACGGCGGCGTCTCGAACGCGCCGACCGGCCCGTTCCAAACGACCGTCTTCGCCGTCTCGAGCCGCGCCGCAATCGTGGCAATCGAGTCAGTCCCAATGTCCAGGATCATGCCGTCGTCCGGGGTCTGCGCGATCGGCAGCGTCTTCGCCGCCGCCATCGTCTTGAGCTCCTTCGCCACCACGCCGTCGCTCGGCAACACGATCGCGCAGTCCCGTGCCTTGGCCTTCGCCATGATTTCGCGCGCCTTGTCGAGTAGCGCGGGCTCATGCAGCGACTTGCCGATCGGCAAACCCTGCGCCTTCAAAAACGTGTTCGCCATGCCCCCGCCGATAACCAGCGCATCGACCTTAGCGATCAAGTTCTCAAGCACCGCAAGTTTCGAAGAAACCTTCGCGCCGCCGACGATCGCGACAACCGGGTGCTGTGGTTTCTCAAGCACGCGACCAAGCGCCTCAAGCTCCGCCTGCATCCCGCGCCCCGCGAACGCAGGCAGCCGGTGCGCCAACCCCTCCGTCGTCGCATGCGCGCGATGCGCAGCCGAGAACGCGTCGTTGACATACGCATCGCCAAGCTTCGCCAGCGCCGCCACAAAGCGCGCCTCGTTCTTTTCTTCCTCGCCATGAAAGCGCGTGTTCTCAAGCAGCAGAACGTCGCCGTCCTTCATTGCATTCACGGCCTTCTCGGCGTCCGGCCCGATACAATCGTTCGCGAACGAAACCGCCTTACCAACCGCCTTCGAAAGCGCCGGCACGATGGCTTCCAACGACATACTCTCGACGCGCTTGCCCTCCGGCCGCCCGAAATGCGACAGCACCACGACGCGTGCGCCCTTTGCGACCAAATCGCGGATCGTCGTAGCAGCCTGATCGATGCGCGCCGTGTCAGTAACCGCACCATCCTTCATCGGAACGTTCAAATCGGCACGAACGAGAACGCGCTTACCCTTGGCCTCCAGCTGATCGATCGTACGAAACGCCGGCATCAGATCAGCTTCGCCATCGCAACCGCTGTGTCGCTCATGCGGTTCGCAAAGCCCCACTCGTTGTCGTACCAGGCCATGACGCTGACCAGCGTGCCGTCCATGACCTTCGTCTGATCGAGTGCGAAAGCAGAGGATGCGGGATTGTGGTTGAAGTCGGAGGACACCAACGGCGCGTCCACGATCTCGAGCACGCCTTTGAGTTCTTGGGCAGCTGCGCGCTTCATCGCGTCGTTGATTTCGGCGACCGTTGTCGCCCGCTTCACCACGACCTTCAAATCCACGACCGAAACGTTCGGCGTCGGCACGCGGATCGACATGCCGTCGAGCTTGCCCTTAAGCTCCGGCAGCACCAGGCCGACGGCCTTCGCCGCGCCGGTCGACGTCGGGATCATCGAAAGCGCCGCCGCCCGCGCCCGGTAAAGGTCCTTGTGCATCTGATCGAGCGACGGTTGATCGTTCGTGTAGGAGTGCACCGTCGTCATCATGCCCTTCTCGATCCCGACCGTGTCGTTCAGCACCTTGGCGACCGGAACGAGGCAGTTCGTCGTGCACGACGCGTTCGAAACGACGATGTGATCCTTCGTCAGCTTCTGATGATTGACGCCGTAGACCACGGTCAGATCCGCCCCGTCCGCCGGCGCCGAGACGAGCACGCGCTTCGCACCTGCCGTCAGATGCGCCGAGGCCTTCTCCTTCGACGTGAAGATGCCCGTGCACTCCATCGCGATATCGGTGCCGAGTTCCTTGTGCGGCAACTGCGCCGGATCTTTGACGGCGGTGACCTTGATCTTGTGCCGCCCTACAATCATCCGGTCGCCGTCCACCGTCACTTCGCTCGGGAAGCGTCCGTGCACCGAGTCATAGCGCAGCAAATGCGCGTTCGTCTCGATCGGCCCAAGGTCGTTCACGCCGACGACATCGATATCGTTGCGCCCCGACTCCACGATCGCGCGCAAAACTAGCCGTCCGATACGCCCAAACCCATTGATGAAAACTTTCACAGCCATGTTCGTCCCCTTAAAGCCTCGCCTTCGCCGCCTTCACGACATGCTCCGGCGTAATTCCAAAATGCTTGTACAGCGTCTCATACGGCGCGCTAGCGCCGAACGTCGTCATGCCGATCACCGCACCCTCGCGGCCGGTCCAGCGGTCCCACCCCATCGGCGAGGCCGCTTCGGCCACAATGCGCACGGTCGATGGCGGAATGACCTTGTCTTGGTAGACATGGTCCTCGCCGTTGAAGATGTCGAGGCACGGCATCGACACGACGCTGGCGCCAATACCTTCGGCCTCAAGCTGCTTCTGCGCTTCCATCGCAATCGAAATCTCCGACCCCGACGCAATCAGCGTCACGCGGTGTTTCGCCTTCGCCGGGGAAAGCACATAGCCACCCCGTGCCGACAAATTCTCGTCCGAATGCTTCAACCGCACCTGCGGCAAGTTCTGCCGCGACAACGCGATCACGCTGGGCGCCTTCGCGGACCGCAGCGCCAACTCCCAACACTCCGCCGTCTCCACCGCATCGGCCGGGCGATACACGAACAAATTCGGGATAGCCCGCAACGAAGCCAAGTGCTCGACCGGCTGATGCGTCGGCCCGTCCTCGCCAAGCCCGATGGAATCGTGCGTCATCACATGAATGACGCGCTGTCCCATCAACGCCGCAAGCCGGATCGACGGCCGGCAATAATCCGCGAACACCAAGAACGTGCCGGAGTAGGGCACCACGCCGCCGTGCAGCGCCATGCCGTTCATCGCGGCCGCCATGCCGTGCTCGCGAATACCGTAGTGCACGAAGCGCCCGCGGAAATCGCCGGCCTCGATGGCCTCCATCCCCTTCGTGCGCGTGTTGTTCGAACCGGTGAGGTCGGCCGACCCGCCGATCGCCTCAACGACATGCGTGTTGATCACCTCAAGCGCCATCTCCGACGCCTTACGCGTCGCCACGGTGACCGGCTTCTCAGTCAGCGCCTTGCGATAGGCGTTCATCGCGGGCCAGAGCGCCGGATTGATCGCGCCTTCCATCGCGCGCTCGAACGAACCCTTCGTCTCGCCGTTCGCAGCGGTCATGCGCTTCAGCCACGCGGAATACTCACCATGGCTCCGCTCACCCGCAGCCAACCACGCCGCTCGAATGCTCTCCGGCACCTCGAACACGCCGTGAGCCCACCCGAGCGCCTTCTTCGCCGCCGCCGCTTCTTCGCCGCCGAGAGGCGAACCGTGCGCCGAAGCCGTACCCTGCTTCTTCGGCGCGCCGTAGCCGATGATCGTGCGGCACGCGATCAGCGACGGCCGATCCGACGCCTGCGCCGACTCGATCGCGGCTGCAACGGCGGAAGGATCGTGCCCGTCCACGCGCGAAGCGGACCATCCCGCCGCCTCGAACCGCGCCACCTGGTCGCCCGACTCCGACAGAGACACCGGCCCGTCGATCGAAATCCCGTTGTCGTCGAAGAGCACGATCAGCTTCGACAGACGCAAATGCCCGGCCAGAGAAATCGCCTCGTGGCTGATCCCTTCCATCAGGTCGCCGTCCGAGGCGATCACATACGTAAAGTGATCGACCAGATCGTTCCCGAAGCGCGCTTCGCAAATACGCTCCGCCATCGCCATGCCGACCGCGGTCGCGATGCCTTGTCCGAGCGGCCCCGTCGTCGTCTCGACGCCCGCTCCATGCCCATATTCAGGGTGCCCAGCACAAGGCGAACCCATCTGCCGGAAGTTCTTGATGTCGGCAAGCGTGATGTCCTTGTACCCGGTCAGATGCAACAGCGAGTAAAGCAGCATCGACCCATGGCCCGCCGACAGCACGAACCGGTCGCGATCCGGCCACTTCGGATTGCGCGGATCGAACTTCAAGAACTTCGTGAAAAGAACGGTCGCCACATCCGCCATCCCCATCGGCATGCCCGGATGCCCCGACTTCGCGGCTTCGACCGCATCGATCGCAAGTGCGCGGATGGCGTTCGCCATGTCGCGGTGGGAAACGGAAGATGCGGGGGTGCTGGCCATGGATATCCGTGTCTCGAGGCCAAGCTCAAGAGGCACGCCCGTTCAGGGGTTGAACGGGTTCCGTGACCTTGGGAGCAAAAAGGCCGGAAAAGCGGGCGGACCATGCGGCCCGCGCGCACCCATCGTCAACCCCACAAACCCCCACGTTTCTGCGACATTTGGGGAGGAAGTCGGTAACGAACTGAAACGTTGCGAGCGAGGGCGCATCTCCTTCAACGATCTGTCGGGTTTTTGCTGCCGCCAGCAACAAGGCGCTGTTGTGTTGATCGCACCGATCAACATGCACAGGGTCGCTCGCGGTTCATTTGCCGCTCCCGTCACATTCTGTTCAACTCGCATAGGAAGAGAGGATATCGATGGGCGTAGACCTCTACGCAGGCCCGCTTCAGCGCTACTTCACGCGCCGCTGGGAGACGCCGACACAGGCTTTTGCGCGCAGAAACGGCATGGACTACACGATGACCCATACCAGCGGCGCGGACCGCTTATCGCTGTCCGATCAAGTCGCCATAGAGCGAGTGCAAAAGTTTCGTGCGGAACTTACACCGAAACTGAACCTCAACCCCGCCCTTTGGCGTGAATCGTTCGATGCGCCATACGAAGCACTTCAAATCACACGCGAGGGGATGGGGGCGCTGCTCCTTTGGGCGGCTTACCGTCACAACCCTGACCTTGTTCGCCCACGCAGATTGCCTCCGGACCCGTGGGAAGATGCCGTGATCGCGGAGGCCTATGCGCGCGGCTACTACATGAGCGAGATGGTTTCGATCGAAGCGCACATCATAGTGCCGGGAGCAGAGCCGCGCGTTGCTACGGAGGTTAATCCGATTGACCAAGACAACATCATTGCCACAACAGCGGCACTCGACGGTGCCATCGAGGCTTTAGCACCTGGACTCGATCTGGACGCCGCGGCGGCCGCAGCACTCGCTGCAAAGGGTCCACCGCCCGTGCACGACTACGTCATGGTCGAGCGCGCGCGGGACGACCCCGGCGACGGCAAGTGGAAGGAAGAGCGAACAGCTGTACCACTCGACGAAGTGCGAGTGTTCGCGCGGTGGGGCCTCGCTTGTTTCATGCAACTCAGTGCCTTCGCTCGCGAAAACGGCGTCCCAATTGTGCGCGACGAATAGCGACCAAAGTCGGGGCGTCTACGCCGCTCTCTTCGCCCCACGCCGCCCCGGCGCCTTCGGTGGTGGTAGCAACAACTCGGCCGGCACGCGAAACCGCGCACGCAACCGCTGAATCATCGCCATGCTCAAGCCCTTCTTGCCCTGCAACACCTCGCTCACGCGGCTACGCGTGCCGAGCAGTGGCACCAGATCGGCGCGCGTGAGCCCATGCTGATCCATCAGATAGAGGACGACATCCGCAGGGCTCGGATGCCGCCGCGGCCATTTTGTTTCTTCATACGCCGCAATCAACCGTGCCTGCGCTCGTAGACGCGCGACATCCGCCTCTTTGTCAGACGCCATGAGCCGCTCCACGAGCGCCCGCGCCCGCGCAAGCTCCGCATCGCTGTCGATCACGATCAAAGTTGCATCCATCACACGGTCTCCGCGTCGATCTCGTCATACTCGCCGTGCGTTCCAAAGAAACGGATCGACACGACACCAGCCTGATACTGAACAGCAGCGACCAGCCGGAAGTCGTTGCCCTTGATATTGAACACCACCCGGCCGCCTTTCAGGATGCTCGCCTTCGGATGGGATACCTTCACATCTTCCGGACTACGCCATCGAGCCGCCTCTGCGATGGCAAGCCAAGCATCGTATTGCGACCGTGCAGCCTTCAATCCTTTTGTGACCTGCCCGGCTAGTGAAGAAATTCTCAACAATCGCCGTGCCGATTACGATCATCTATTTAATCTAGCAGAAGTTCCAAAAATTGGAACAACAATCGTACCCGTTGGTGTACGAGGCGTTGCCAGTTCTGATCGTGCGCATTTCGGCCTGCAAGCGCGCCGTTGCAATGGTTTGTCCCGCGCCACATGCGTGTGTTAGATTTCATACTGGGGCACTTCGGGGGACCACACCATGAGATCGATCCTGCGCGTCGTGGGCTATGCGCTTTTGATCGCGCTGGCGGGCGGCGGTTACTGGCTTTACCAGCTCGTTTGGGGGCGGCCGTTCAACTTCGACCATTTGATCGACCGTCAGTCGATCTACTTCCTGATGGAGCAGCCGCAGCTTCTGACCCAGCTCGGCATGATCGACGGCACGATGCTCGACAACCATTCGCACAAGCTGGGTGAATTCACGCTGGCCGAACGCGACCGTTTCTACGCCGTGGCAAAGCGCAACGTCGAGGAGATCAAGTCCTACAACCGCGCGAGCCTGACGGCCGAACAGCAAACGACCTACGACGTCATGCTCTGGTGGCAGGAACGCGCCTTGCTGAACCAGCGCTTCCCGTGGGCGACGGCCGGCGGCCTCTATCCGATGAACCAGATGTTCGGCGAGCAGCTTGGGCTGCCGCGCTTCATGCAGTTCTCGCATCAAGTGAAGAACGAGAAAACCGCGCGCAACTATGTCGCCCGCTTGAATGCGTTTGGCACGCGCTTCGACCAAGTGTTGAGCGAGATCGACCGCCAAGCGAGCCTCAAGGTCCTGCCACCACGCTTTGTCGTCGACGCGATCATCGCCAGCACCGGCACGTTCACGAACACCGCGCCAAAGGACAACCCGCTCGTCACCACGTTCCGCGAGAAGCTCGCCAAGCTGACGGACATCGACAAAAAGCTGGCCGCCGAGCTTGAAGCCGCAGCCGTGACCGCCGTCAAAGACGTCGTCTATCCCGCCTACGGCCGCATCAAGGCAACATTCGAACGCCTGAGACCGCAAGCGACCGAAGACGACGGTGTCTGGAAGCTCCCCGATGGCGACGCGTTCTACGCGCAAGCCGCACGTCAATTCACGACGACCGAGATGACGCCGGAAGAAATCCACGCACTGGGACTCGCCGAAGTCGCGCGCCTCGAAGGTGAAATGGATGCAGTGCTGAAAAGCGTCGGCGAAAGCAACGGAGCCCTCGTCGAGCGCATGGAGCGCTTGTCGCGCGATCCCCGCTTTACGTTCTCAAACGACGATGCAGGCCGTGAGAAAATCCTAGCCGGCTACCGCACGCTGCTCGAAGCGATGCAGAAGCGCCTCCCCGATGCCTTCGCGAAAATCCCGCCGCAGAAGCTCGAAGTCGTGCGCGTACCCACCTACGCCGAGGCGACGTCGGCCGGCGCCTACTACAACCCGCCGTCGTTCGACGGCGGCAAGCCCGGCCAGTTCTTTGCAAACGTA
>JBJXEH010000177.1:0-15325 GCA_046153995.1 Micropepsaceae bacterium | reverse complement strand
GCGCAACCCTCGCTCCGCGCCACGCTCGAACGGAAGTACGACGCGCGCGAGGACGACGCGCTGAAACGGGCGATGCTGATGGACGCGCTTGGGAAGGCGGCGTTTTTGAAGGCGTGGCTTGAGCGGGAGCGTGGGGAGGTTACGCTGGAGAATGTGCGGGCTCTGTTTGCGGAGAGGGCAAGCTTTCCACCGCGGTAGATCACCGCGCTGAGAGCAAAGGTTGCTTTCCCCTGTACCCCTTCAATTCCCCTGAGCATCAGGGGCAGTGCTCGTGCCCACACCGCTTTGCGCAAGTCGGATGTTTTTTTCCATGGAGTGCGATGCGCCCTCCCTATCTCTGTAGTCAAAAGTACAATGGAGGCCAACGTACGTCGCGGACTCAGGAACACGCGCGACCCAGCTGTAACGAGCTGTAACGCCGGGACCTATGAAAAAGCTACGAAACCGGTCTGGGCGAAACTTACCCTTGGCGATACTGTTTGGAAAATTCACCTGACCGCCCCACAAATCGCTCGTATCAACTGGGTCGGTCGCGTAGATGGCATTGAGGTCAAAACCAAGATTTTCGATCCAGATTTGTACTTTTCCCTTGTTTTCAAGAATTGCAGCAATTTCAACTATCCAATAACCAGCCTGCTTTCCAAGCACCACGATATCTGCAGCACTCTCAATGTGAGCAAGCCCCTCTTGCTCTCTAACAAACCTCCCATAGATCCAGGTCCCGCCAACCAGTATCGATATCGTGGTGACAATAGCTTGAGCCGCACTCGCCAGATCGTTGATGTCTGCTGGTAGAAGCGTCATTCTGGTTCTCCTAAGGACTGCAATCTAGCCCCTTACTCCTCAAGTCACCTAGGGGTAGGTTTCACGGCTCTTGGGACACAAGATGATCGCCAACGCACGCGGCTGAGTCCGTTACGTGTCCCCAGATCAAAAGCAGGTTCATATCGGCGCGCTTTCGAGCGGGCTCGATCCCTCGCTACGCCGTTCGGCGCATCAGTTTATCGACCTGGATTTGGTGTTCTTTCGTCGCCAGGGACGCGAGATTGTGACATGTCCCCAGATTGGGGCGCCTGGAGTCCGATTTGGCGACGATGATGCAGAAAGATGCCATTATCCTGACCGGGGTTCCTCGACTTGTCGACGTGCATACTCCCTACTTTTGTGAAACGACGCCGCCGACCTAGAAACGAGCGCAGAGTCACGCTTGGCATCGGCGAGCCACAAACGATAGCAAATCATTACGTGTCCCCGCAATCTTGCTGACTTCTTCGGGATAGGGGCTTTCGCCGCTCAATGGCTGGCCTATATCATCCCCTGTCAACGCTCCACCGGACGCCTCGCGGCGCCAAAGCGCATGACTCGGGGTCAGTGTGGATAGCTCCTCCTTCACTGTAGCGGACTTCCACCGCCTACGTTCCACCGGTCTCCCGGCGCACTATCGTGTCTCCGTATTCTCACATCTCCCAGATCACTGCGTCCTTTCACGGAGCCCGCGAATGGCTTCGGACGCTTCGTTCAACCTCTCCTGAAACCACGGTAGAAAAATATCGGCGTTCTGGTTTAGCTCAAAGATTAGAGGCAACAACAACAACCAGAGCCAGAAATAATATCTCCCGAACATCGACGGGACGGCCTGGAGACCAGTGTACTTCACCCGATAGGTAACATATGGGTAAATGAACCATCGTGGCAAAGTTCCGAAGTAGCCCGTCAGCGTGCCTCGGAGAAACCCCACTATGCCCCATACCAAAAGTACGCGCAGCGGCGTGGCTGCGATGTCGAAGACAGCCGCGATCAAGAACGATTGCACCCAATAGAATGCAGTTAGAACGATTGGAAACCACACCCGAGCCAAGTAGTTGTCAATTATGATTCCCCGAAACTTCGGATCAGCTATAGCTCCCCGCCGAGGTGCGCCGTTCGCACGCAACAGATCCCGCAGAAAGTAAGAAAGAATAATGTTTCGGGTGAACAGTATCACGACAAAGAGATCGATCACTTCCCCCGGTGGCCGGTAGGCGTCGCTTATCCTAAAGCCGCTGAATAGAGCGCCTTGGATCCCGTCTACAGCGAATCTGTAAAAATCCACAAGGAGCACCAGCAAGCCGACGCCGTCGACAAGGCGATCGCCGAGGTTCGCGAGGGCCGCTGTAACGGCCAAACCGGAACCGACGTTTCGAACCGTGTTCCACACCTTCATTAAAAGTGTTGGAGCGTGTTCGTCATGCTCGGTGGCGGCAACCATGGTGATACTCCTCGATTGTCTTCTGGCCGTAACCCTTCCGCGTAGCTCAGCGAACGGAGAGGTTGAAGGGCTAGAAGCTAACGCAAGATCGGGGGCAAGTCTTAAAGCGTAAAGCTGCTTCGAAAGACGATACGCGCATCTGGCGATTTCGCGCAGCAGCAATCGCTTGTGGATTGCGCGTGACGACGCCGACAGCGCGCGCTGACTGTGTTTCAAACAAAGTTGTTGTGCGGTCGGTGTAAGATCGACAATGCTCGTTACCACACTTCGTAACGGCGGCCGTGTAGGGCGAAAGATGGCAATGTCCAACGCAAACTCACCTTCGAGAAAGAGTGAGTCAGTACGGGTCTATCAGCACTCGGACTTGGTCTACTGGTGGCTGGTTTGGGTGTATGGGTACTTCTGCGCGGCGTTGTCGTTCCTTTTCGGCGTGCCAATCGCAATCGGAGCGGAGAAGGCTGTGAACTTCTACCCGGACACCTGGCTGGGAATATCGTACATTTCCGTCGTCGTCCTTGTTCTGGTGACGACAAGCGCCAAAGCTAAGGGAATTTTTTCGCTCGTACTTTTCATGATCGTTGGCGCGCTCGCCGCCCTAGTTCAGTATGCGATCGGTTTCGATCAACTAATGAGCGTGTTGTCGCTGGCGCTGGTCCACATGAACCAGGCGTTCTACATCTTCATCTCGACGGCTATTCTCTTCTTTTGGGTCATCATCACTTTTGGGGTTGAGAGGTTCAAGGTTTGGAAATTCTCGCCGGGCACGATCACGATGCGGCTTGGATTTATGGACGAGGAGCATGTGTTCAAAGCAAGCGCTCCGCTATTGAAGCGCATCCCGGACGACTTTATCGTTCACAAAGTTCTAGGCCTTGCATTTCTCGGGTTCGGCATGGGCGATATAGAGATTTCCTTTAGCACCGCGAACGGACGCGAGCGGCACGAGTTGAAGAATGTATGGCGAGCTACCGCCGTCGCACAGCGCATCGCCACTCTGCTCGGTCAGCAGGCGGTCACGACGAGCAATGGTTCTTAACTATGCTGCTGTAGTGCGGTCAAATTCCAGCGTCACTAACGATGCGCTGTATTTCTTTGGACCAGCGCGACGACGATGCTCCGCCGGATGCGACCCAAAGTATGTCCCACGAGTCACTATCCCGAAGTTGCCGCTTCCAGTATTTGTGACGCCAATCAATGAGATATTTCCGAACGCTCTCGCGCAGCTTGGGAGCTGACGCTGGCAGGGAAGCACCTTCACCCGGCCACCACCACAAGAAGAACGATCGTACGAAGCCAACCTCGAGCCGCTCAGCAAGTTCGACGGTCGTTGAGAGGACAGGGTACAGTGCATCAGTTAAATCTAGATAATCATGACCGTACGCCATCGCCGCGCTGACTCCGAGCCGGGCAGGCCGAAAATTCATGTTGTCGTCCTTGCTATGCTCAATCTCGGCGACTGCAACTTCCAACGCCTCCCTCACTGCCATTGCTCTAATCCGCACCTTCGCCGTCAGGAACCGCAGTCCTCTCCAAATCGCGTAGTCGTAGGCGATCGCGAAGTCTTGAAGTGTCTCCATTTCGCATTTCAGGCGGTGCATCGCAGCACGCACATCCTCGCTGTTCTTCAGCGTGAGCGTTTTGGTTTCAGGCTCGGTCTTAAGCGAGTCGAAGTACGGCTTGCCGTTGCGCGTAAAGCCACGATAGATCACACCGATGTTCGTCAAAATTCTATAGGCCGATGAATACAGCATCGCGCTGCACGTCCGACGGATACTCCAATTGCGCAACCAGTTGTATGAGAGATTGAATACGCCTACTCCCAACGCACCCAGCACTGCGCTGACCAAATTTCCCGTCGTCAGTTGCAGTGTGAGGTAGGCAACGCCGCGCTGAGTCGCTTCCGCCAAAGATATTGCGGGCGATCCCGGTTGGAACAGCCAGTGGGCGAACCGGGACCCGACATCGTCTGTCCATGCGCCTATTGGCGTTGCGGACCACCATGTCCCTATTGGGTCGGGGAAGGCTACGCGAAGGAAAACTAACACGGCCGCCGCCATGACAATAAGACCGAACGCGCGCCACAGAAATTCTCTTCCTGTATACATGAGGATCTGCCTTTCTCGTGCGGCAGCCTAGATCAACTAGGGACCTGCAAGAGTAACGCGGCTGCCACAGCACTCTGCGAGATTACCTGTCTAAGTGTTCTTCTCGCGCACTAAGAATCCTAGCTGACGAACTTGATTGCTCGTGTTCTCCGAAAGCGCGAGTAGATGGTATTTTCCCTTGTGTCTCGCCGTTTCGACAATTGCCTACATCCTCTCCGGTGTCTCGATTCCGAGAAGATTTAGGGTGGCTTGAAGTTCGGTCAACGCGAGGGCGCACAGGGTTAGGCGGGCGGCTCGGAGTGGGGCGTTCTCTTCGCTTAGGATGTGGTGGGCGGCGTAGAAGCTGGAGAAGCGTTGAGCGAGGTCGAAGGCGAAGGCGCAGAGGATGTTGGGGCTGCGTTTGGCGGTGGCGGCGTCGAGGGCTGAGGGGAGTTGGTCTAGGGCGAGCATCAGATTGCGCTCTGCCGTCGAGAGTGCGCTTACCGAGTCAGCGGTTACCCCCTCCACCATCGCTTCGCGATGGTCCCCCTCCCCCGCTGAAGCGGGGGCGGAAAGAGCGGGCGAGGACGCCCGCGGTCCCAGGGAGAGTGGGCCTCCTTTGAGTCCTTGGTCTTCGGCTTTCTTCAGTAGGCTTTTTATGCGGACTGCCGCGTATTGAAGATACGGGCCGGTTTCGCCTTCGAATTTTGTGAAGCGGCTCAAGTCGAAGACGTAGTTTGTGAGGCGGTGGTTTTGGAGGTCGGCGAATTTTATCGCGGCCAATCCGACTTGCCTCGCGATCTCTTCGCGTTCTTCGGTTGGGTAGTCTTGGGCTAGGCCTGCTTCGTTCAGGCGGTTTAGGGCTTCTTGTTTGGCTTGTTCGATGAGGTCGAAGAGTTTGACCGTGCCGCCGGCCCGCGTGCGGAAGGGTTTGCCGTCGGGGCCGTTGACTGTGCCGAAGCCGATGTGTTCGAGCGTTGCACGGCCTGCGAGGCCCGCTTTCCTGGCGCCACGGAACACTTTTTCGAAGTGGTCGTGTTGGGGTTGGCCGACGACGTAGAGGATGAGGCCGGGGTCGGCCGTCTTCACGCGGTCGACGATCGTGGCGAGGTCGGTCGTTTCGTAGAGGGCGGCGCCGTCGCTCTTTTGCACGATCAGCGGGGGGAGTTCGCGCTTGTCGCCCTCCTCCGCGATGTGGATGACGAGCGCGCCTTGGCTCTCCACCGCCAGGCCGCGGCGTTTCAGGTCGTCCACCATGGGCGCGACGAGTTTGTCGACGTCGCTTTCGCCCTTCCACCAGTCGAAGCTTATGCCGAGCGCGTCGAACTCGCGGCGCACGCCTTCGAACGAGACCGCGCGGAAGTGTTCCCAGAGCGCGCGGTAGCCGGGGCGGCCGGCCTGAAGCTCGGCCGTCGCTTTGCGCGCTTCGTCGAGGCGCTCAGGGTCCGCTTTGCAGGCGGCGCTGGCCTTCGGGTAGATGCGCTCCAGATCCTCCATGGTGACGGGGGAGGCGTTCGGGTACGGGCCTTTGTTCGCTTCGTCGAAGTAAGGAAGGTTCGGCTGTTCGCGTTTCAGCTCCGTGATCAGCTGGCCCATCTGCAGGCCCCAGTCGCCGAAGTGGACGTCGCTGATCACATGATCGCCCATGAAGCGGTGCAGGCGCTGCAACGCGTCGCCGATGACGAGCGAGCGCAGGTGGCCCGCGTGCATGGTCTTGGCGATGTTCGGGCCGCCGAAGTCGATAATCACGGTTTGCGGGTGTTCGCGCGTGGGCACGCCGGCGCGGGGGTCGTCGCGGAGTTGGTCGATGTGGGCGGCAAGCGCCTCGTCGGTCAGCGTCAGGTTGATGAAGCCGGGGCCTGCGATTTCGATTTTGGCGAGCCGCGGGTCAGCCTTCAGGCGGGCCGCGATTTTCTCGGCGAGCGCGCGCGGGTTCTGCTTTTGCGCCTTCGCCGCGGCCAGCGCGCCGTTGCACTGAAACTGCGCGAGGTCGGGGCGGTCGGACGTCGTGACCGTGCCGTAAGCGGGGTCGAGCCCCTCGGCCTTGAAGGCGTCGGCGGCGAGAGTGGTAAGGATTTGCGTTAGCGTTGTCATGCTGGCGGGGGTTCTAGCGTGCAGCGCAACCATGCACAATTGGCGCGTGAAAGGAGCTACGGAGGGGGCGTGCAAGCCGACAGATAACCTGTCCAAAGCAACGCCCGTGTGCCCTTGCAAAGCTGAACTTGCTACCACCCTGCTGGAGAACAGGTTGCAGGCCATATGCGCAGCAGGAGATTCTTGTTGCTTTTCGACCGCTCTGGTTCCGAATTCAAAGTTGCCGCAAGATTATTGGTCGCGAACTTTCTTGACCTTGCTCCTTTACTGCTGACGTTGCTGAACCCGAGAAGGCTGCTAATCGGGTAAAGAAAATGAAAGCTCTAGTCGCCCCCGTTCGTAGGTTGTGGGTTAGCGCTACCACGACATTGATGTCGTCTCTGACCTTTGTTGTGTTTCTGGCAATTGCAATCGTAGCGTTTGCCGCCCTGTCGACGGTAGTGGTCTGGTTGGTGGAGACAACAACTGGAACCTCCTTCGATGTTCGAAACTACGTTCCTGGTGAACTGCAGACAATTGCGAGCGATTTGTCCCCTCAGAGCATCGTGGCTTTTTTTGGCGCGGCGGTAACAATCATTGTTTCGTATCTGACCTACTCAGTGACAAAAAACCAAAGTGAAACCCAGGTTTTCGATTTCATAGAGCGGAATTTGCGGCCTGGCTCCGAGATGTGCCTGCAAATTATCTCCGGCTTTGAGCAACTTTTTGTTGCTACCAATCAAATTAGTGATTTCGTCGGAGAAACAATTCTTCCGCAATTGGCTCAAAAGCTGGAGAAGAAAATTCCTGTTCCGAAAGCCATCGAAGAAATCTGCGAAGAGCATGACAAGGTCCTAACGGCGTGCATCGATCAGATTCAACAGCGTGTTTCTCAAATATCTTACGACTTCCAGACGGTGGGGCATTCGCTCTTCTTCCATGCATTTCTGAAGGCACAACTGCAGCGTTCGCTGCGGCGCAAAGATCTCTTTGGCTTCATACGGTCCAATCTCTCGCCGTCCGCCTTACGCTTCTTGTTTGGCGATCATCAAGCAGCGCTAAAGTACGAAATGCGGAACATAGCCGAGCGTCTGAACGCAATGGCGCTGAATACGACGCCGGTGGAACTGATAATTGCTCACCTTGCAACACCAGCGAATGCCACAACTCTCGACTACCTAGGCGCTGTACTGCTCACTCGATCCTTCGAGCCTGACCAGCGTAAAGGCAATCCGAACATTGACCGGGTAATACTGAATATGGGTCGCTCATATTTGGTCGTTATCCTCCAGCACCTACCAGAAAAGACGGGTCTCAAGCTCGCGCTTCAGAACCTGATGCCTGACCAAGCTGCGACGATTGACCGGCTGCTCGAAGATCTCCCGATTGATAGGTCCGACTATTCGTCGCCTGGCTGGCTGGAGAACCTCGACGAGGAAATTGCGCATATGGAACGGTCAATATATCTTGTGGTCGAAGAGGGGGGGAAGCGCACCTCGCGATTCTCAACGCGACAGATGCTTCGACATGTCAAGGGGCTGTCGCCGAAGCCAACCAATGAGTGACGGAGGTTTCGTATGAACAAGATGGATATCCTCGACAAACTACTGCACGCGTTCAGTCAGAAGGGCGACTCGCAGATCAACGAGATTATGGACCGGCTTGAGCGTGGCGAAGAGCACGACAGAATCGCAGCGTCAGTGAAGGCCAGCGAGACGCTGGTCGATTTAGCGGCAGCGGTTCGCCGCTTTCATGGGCGTTCAGACGAGTTGATTGATGTCTCATCAACGCCCGCTGCTTGGCAGCGCGCGAAGAAGCCCCGAGAGTAATCTATCAGCGCGAGGCCGTTCTGTTGTAGGCGGCTTGGGCTTCGGTTAGTTGGAAGCCGATGGTGATCGAGTAGTCTTGGGCTTCGGCGCCGGCCGCGATCGGGATTTCGATTTTGGCGACGCTCTCTTTCACTTTCAGCATGCGGTCGCTGGTGAAGTTCAGTTTCAGGTCGAAGATTTCTTTGGCGATCACTTCGCCGTTCGCGATGACGGCGACGAAGTAAGGGACGCTGCGGGGTGCGATGTCGCTGGTCGGCGCGATCGCGCTTTTGACCCAGAATGAGAGCTTGCTGCTCGCCGTGCCGGCCTTGATTGCGCAGTCGAGTGCGGGGTCGCGGATTTCGGCTTTGAGGTCGATCTTTTCACCCGCCATCTGGGTGATGCGGGTGGCGTCGGTCAAAATGTTGATCGAGGGACACTTTTGGCCGGCGACGCGCGCCTGCGTTTTTGCGAACGCGATGCTTGCGGTTGCTGCCAGAATGAGTGCCGCTGCGATTGCGTTTTGAGCCACTGATACCTCCACCCGTTTCAAGGTAGTTTGTTGTGCGTGCCGTCGCAGAGCGGGACGTTGTCCGTCTGCTTGCACGCGCAGAAGAAGACTTTTTTCGTTTCGGTTGCTTTGTATTCGAGCGGGTTGAAGGCGCTGCCCTTATGGCTGCCGTCGCAGAAGGGTTGGTTCTTCGACTGGCCGCAGGCGCACCACCAATAGGACTTTCCGGCCGTGACCTCGACCGGCATCGGCGCGCGCGCCGCGACATGGCCTTTCATCCCCGGAACCCCTATGTTCTTGGGGTCGAGCGTTAAGTGATGGACGTCACGTTGTCAAAAGAGAAGCTCACACTACTCCTGGCTGCACCGCGCGGGTTCTGCGCGGGCGTGGACCGCGCCATTCAAATCGTTGAACGCGCGCTCGATAAGTTCGGCGCGCCGGTCTATGTGCGCCACGAGATCGTGCACAACCGCTTTGTCGTTGAGGGGCTTGAGAAAAAAGGCGCGGTGTTCGTGAAGGAGCTGGATGCCGTGCCCGAGGGCGCGCCCGTCGTCTTTTCTGCGCATGGCGTGCCGAAATCGGTGCCGGTTCACGCGCGGGAGCGGCGGTTGAACGCGCTCGATGCAACCTGCCCGCTCGTTTCGAAGGTGCATGTGGAGGCCGAGCGGCACTTCGATTCGGGGCGCGAGATCGTGCTCATCGGGCATGCCGGGCATCCGGAGGTTGTGGGCACGATGGGGCAGCTGCCTTCGGGGGCGGTGAAGCTGGTTGAGACGGTTGCGGATGCTGAGGCGTTTGTGGCGGGCGATCCGGCGCGGCTCGCGTACATCACGCAGACGACGCTGAGCGTGGACGATACGGCGGCGATCGTTGCCGTGTTGAAGCGGCGGTATCCGCTGATCGCGACGCCGCATAAGGAAGACATCTGCTACGCCACGACGAACCGGCAAGAGGCGGTGAAGGCGATCGCGCCGCGGTCGGACGTCGTGCTCGTGATCGGCGCGCCGAATTCGTCGAACTCGATGCGGCTTGTGGAGGTCGCCTCGCGCGCCGGTGTGAAGCGTGCGGCGCTGGTGCAGCGGGCGGCCGATATCGACTGGAGCATGGTCGCCGGCGCGCGCGTCGTGGGGCTGACCGCCGGCGCGTCGGCGCCGGACGTGCTGATCGCCGAGGTGATCGACGCGTTCCGTGCGCGCTACGACGTGACAGTGGAAGAAACCGAAACCGCGCGCGAGACGGTGACGTTCCGCCTGCCGCGGGCGCTGGCCTAACGCGGTTGTTCGCTTTTTCGTGAACGGTTCAATCTGCCGCACGACGGCAGTGGCGGGCGCGCCGGTTCAGTGGTTTTCCGCAAAATTTTCGCGTGGTGCGCCGCTGTATGAACAGCGCATGAAGCGCCCATTCAGAGCGAGTTCAATGCACGGGCCCTACTCAGGCGGGGAACGAAACGAAATGGATCGCCGTTCGTTATGGCGGCACGGGCTGTCCAGGCGGTTCGGTCTCAGCGACGCTCAGCCCCGACGCGAAGTCGTTAAGTTTGATCTTCGACCAGTACGAAGTCTCCGCCGGTGGCACCACCGGCCGGTCGTACGACCGCAAGTCGTGCAACGTGGCGATCCCCGTATTCGTGCCGAACGGCTACAGCATCTCGGTTTTTTCGGTCGATTATCGCGGGTTCAATCATCTGCCGGTTCGCGGATCGTCCCAGTTCAACGTCGAGTATTTCTTCGCGGGCAGCCGCGGGCCGGCCTTTAGGCGCACGTTTTGGGGCGAGCTGGACGGCGACTACTTCATCAACAACCAATTGACCGCCGAAAGCCTGGTTTGGTCGCCGTGCGGCGCGGACGTGAACTTGCGCACGAACTCAAGCATGCGCGTCAACACGTTCAGAAACGCCGAAGCAAGCGCGACGGTCGATTCCCAGGATGTGAACGCGGCGATCGTCTATCACCTGCAGTTTCGCCGCTGCTAACGCAGTCGGCATCGACTTAACGACGAAACAGGGACCACGGCCAATCGTGGCGTGAAGGATCAGGAGAATACCCATGCACACGCACCGATTGGCCGCCCTTGCTTTTGTTGCGGCCGCAACGGCAGCAAGCGCGTTCGCCAAACCGCCGGTGACCGCGCACAACGTGCGCACGATCGAGACGCAAGGATGCCCGGCAGGCACCTTCAGTGTAGTGACGGCGCCAGACGGCAGCGCGCTCAGCGTGCTGTTCGACAATTTCCTCGTCAACGGAACTGACGCCAACGGCGGTTTTGCGCGCATGACGTGCGCGATGGAGATCCCGCTTGGTCTGCCGGAGGGCTATTCGCTCGGCGTCTATCAGGT
Source organism: Micropepsaceae bacterium (assembly GCA_046153995.1). GTDB lineage: Bacteria > Pseudomonadota > Alphaproteobacteria > Micropepsales > Micropepsaceae > SZUA-430. Next base: position 4,266 of record JBJXEH010000177.1, on the reverse strand, counting down.
CGACTATCGCGGGTTCGCGCATCTCGGCGAAAAGCAGCGCGCGGAGTTGCGCGTCGACTACGGCACCGGACGCGGCAATCGCGGGCGGCAGTTTCACCGCGACGTAAAGGGCGTCTATGACGGCGACTTCACGTTCAACGAGCGGCTTCGCGGCGGCATCTTGAAGCGCGTCGGTTGCGGCGAGGACGCGGTGCTGAACTTTCGCGCGACGCTGACGCTGGTCTCGAAGCGCGGCGCACGCGAAGGCACCATGACGCTCGACAGCGTCGACGGCGCTCCCGTGGGCGGGCTCGTCTTCGGTCTCGATCTGAAGAAGTGCAAGGAATAAGCCCCCGCGCGCGACATTTGCGAATCGGGCGAAAGCGGCTAATACCTCGCGTATGGCCGTTTACACGGATGTCAGCGATGCGGAGCTCGCCCAGTTTCTGGAGGCGTTCGAGCTTGGGGCGGCGCTGACGTTCAAGGGGATTGCGGAGGGGGTCGAGAATTCGAACTTCTTCCTGAAGACGGAGCGCGGGTCGTTCATCCTGACGCTGTACGAGAAGCGCGTGCGGGAGGAGGACTTGCCGTTCTTCTTAGGCCTGCTCGAACATCTGTCGGCCAAGGGGATACAGTGTCCCCTGCCCGTGCGCGCGCGCGACGGGAAGGCTTGGCGGACATTGGCCGGGCGGCCGGCGGCGTTGATGACGTTTCTCTCGGGGCTCTCGCCGCGACGGCCGGATGTGCAGCAGTGCGGCGAGCTTGGCGCCGCGTTGGCGCGGCTGCATCTGGCGGGTGCCGACTACAAGCTCACGCGGCCGAATGCGTTGTCGGTCGAGGGGTGGAAGCCGCTCGTCAAGAGCTGCGAGGCTAAAGCGAACGGCGTGCATATGGGGCTTGGTACGCTGATCGGGACGGAATTGCGTTGGCTTGAGCAGCATTGGCCGGCGGGGTTGCCTTCGGGCGTGATCCACGCGGATCTGTTTCCCGACAATGTGTTCTTCATGGAGGGGAAGCTCTCCGGGCTGATCGACTTCTACTTCGCATGCAACGATGCTTACGCGTACGACATTGCGGTGTGTTTGAACGCGTGGTGTTTCGAACACGACGGCGCGTTCAACATCACGAAGGGGCGTGCGATGCTGTCGAGCTATCGCACGATCCGGCCGCTGACCGGCGCTGAGGTCGCGGCGTTGCCGGTGCTCGCGCGAGGGAGCGCGTTCCGGTTTCTGCTCACGCGGCTCTACGATTGGATCAATCGCGATCCGTCAGCGCTGGTGCGCCCCAAGGACCCGCTCGAGTATCTGACCAAACTTCGCTTTCATCAGTCGGCCGCGGGGGCCGCGTCCTATGGGTGGCCGGTATGAACCATGTCGAGGTCTATACGGACGGCGCCTGTTCGGGGAATCCGGGGCGTGGCGGTTGGGGGGCAATTCTGCTCTTCAAAGACTCGCGCAAGGAGCTTTCGGGCGGCGAGGCTGAGACGACGAACAACCGCATGGAGATGATGGCAGCGATCGCGGCGCTGGAGGCTTTGAAGCGGCCATGCGAAGTTCATCTGCACACGGACAGTATGTATCTCAAAGACGGCGTCACGAAGTGGATCCATGGCTGGAAGAAAAACGGCTGGAAGACCGCGGACAAAAAACCGGTGAAGAACGTCGATCTGTGGCAGCGGCTCGAAGCGGCGGCGGCCAAGCACGACGTCAGCTGGCGCTGGGTGCGCGGGCACGACGGGCACGAGTTGAACGAGGCCGCCGACGCACTGGCGCGGGCGGCGGTGCCCGGGCGGTAGCCTCACGCCTTCATGTAGGCGTCCAGGGTTTCGTGGTAGTGGCGGATGCGGCTTTCTTGATAGCGGGCGAGCGTGACGCCGGGTTTGCGGCTGGTGCGCAGGCCCTTTTGGATGCGCATCAGATTGTCGGTGTCTTGATCGGCGACCATGGCGGCGGAGCCCAGTTCCGGCGCGTCGGCCCATTTTTGATCGGGCCCGAGCAGGCGCATTTTCGCGGGTGGCGGGTGCGTGCCGTCGGGCGCCTTCGAGAACAGGAACATGATTTCCGACTGCTCCGGATCGTCCTTATACGGACGGAAGCGGTAGGTGATGGGCAGCGCCTGCCCGCCCCATGGGACCATGTTCGGGAACAGCATGTATTCGATGAGGTCGAGCGATTCCGTGTCCGACAGCTTCGACATGTCTCGGCCGATCGAGCGCGAGATTTTTTCGCGCGCCCGTTCGGCGAGCTTTCCGCGGGCGGTTTCTCCGGGACCCACTTCGATGGGCCGGCCGGCGAAGAAGGGGACGTCGCGGCGCATCTCCTCGATCGTGCGCTCCGGCGAGATGCCGGTGAAGGCGGGGCTCGGCACACCTTGGACGCTGATCATGCGACTGACGTGGCGTACACCGGGCCAGATGTCGTATTGCGTGTTCGTGTCGCCGTAGTAGGACAATACCTGCGGATGCGCGAAGGCGACATGGAGCGCTTCGACGAACGCTTCCATCGCGAGCTTCCAGTTGCACGGCATGATCTTGGCCACGTGCGCGGCCTTGTAGCGATCTTCCAGTTTGAATTCGGCGAAGTGGGCGGGGAGGATTTCGAGGTAGGATTCGAGTGGCTCGCAGGCAGGGTCGAAGTTCACGAACACGAACCCACCCCACGTGCCGACCTTCGCTTCGGGCAGGTTCATCTTCGTTTTGTCGACATGCGGAAAGTCCCATTGACCGGGCACGATGGTGAGCTTGCCGTCGAGGTTCCAGGTGAAGCCGTGAAACGGACAGCGGAAATGCTTCACGCAACCCGCTTCCGTGCGCAGCATCGTGCCGCGATGCAGGCAGCTTTTGATGTAGGCACGGATTTCCGAGGGGCCGGTGCGCACGACGATCAGGGAGTCGTGCACGATCTCGTAGATGATGTGGTCGCCGACGTTCGGAATTTCCTCAAGCCGGCAGGCGAGCTGCCAGGTCTTGCGCCAGACTTTTTCGACTTCCCGGTCGTGCCACGCCTTCGAGAAGTAGCGGTCGATTGAGACGTCGGCGAGGCTTTGGCCTTCGGCTGGCGACTCCTCGCGCATGATGGCGGGCGCGGCGTTGACGTCTTTGGCCAACACCTCTTGCACCGAAGGGCCCGGTCTTTGCTTGGCGATGCTCATGGCGCAGATGGCTCCCGTTTTGCCAGCACCGTGCCGCCCTGCTAGGTGTTTGGCAATGACCGTGCTTCGCCATCAGCACCTGATCACCCTGTCGCCGACCGTCGATTTCGCGGGCATCACGCAGATCGGCAAGACGCCGGGCGGTTTGCGCCGGATCGCGCCTGTGACCGGGGGCACGTTCGCGGGCGCGCGGTTGCGCGGCACCGTGCTGCCGGGTTCGGACTGGGTGTTGAACCGGCCCGACGGGGTGATGCTGATCGACGTGCGGCTGGGGCTGCTGACCGATGACGGTGCGCGAGTGTACCTCGCCTATCAAGGGCGCTTTCTCGCTGCGCCGGAAGCCATGTCGCGGTTCGCGAAAGGCGCGATCCTTCAACCTGCCGAGTACTCGCTGGCGATTACTGCGAAGTTCGAGTGCGGTGTTGAGCGCTATCAATGGCTCAACGACGTCGTAGCTGTTGGAACGGGAACGCAAACCGCGACGGGGCCGGTGTACGAATTGTTCGAGGTCGGTTAAGCGCGGCCGCTCAACAGTAACCGCTTATGGTCGATGGCTCGATTGTGTCTGAAGCGCTGCGGCAGCTTTGCTGGGCGGCGATAGATTGCCGAGCGTCTCTTGGCAGTCGGCGGCGAGCGGGTCGAGCTTCAGGTCGCGCCCCATTGTCAGCGCCGTTTTGAGCTCTTCAATGCCGCCCGCGCGATCGCCGGTCGCGATGAGCGCAAAGCCGCGCAGGTAGCGGGTTTGCGCGATGTGGATTGGTTCTTTGTTTTCGATCGCCATCAACAGGCCCTCGTCGATCGTGGCCAGCGCCGCCTTGCCGTCGCCGCAGGCGAGTTCGGCTTCGGCGAGGCCGCGGAACACACGCACCGACGCGTAACGGCCAGAGCGGAGATACCGTTTTTGTTCGACGATCTGGCGCGCGATCTCACGCGCCTGTCCGGGCTTGCCGACACGCACGAGCGCAGAAGCAAGTTCGCCCGCCGCCGACGGCTCGATCAGATGGATTTGCCCCTTGATACAAGCGTCAAGCGTCTTCTCGAGAAGGGCCACCGCCGTCTCCGCATCACCGGTCGCTAGGGCAAGCCTGCCGTGAGCGTTCGTGATCAAGACGCGCGAGTAGGGCTGGTCGAGGTCGC
>JBJXEH010000176.1:0-4554 GCA_046153995.1 Micropepsaceae bacterium | reverse complement strand
GCGCTCGCCATCGCAGGCAAGCCGAAACCCTACAACGAGGTCCCCTGGTTCTGGTCCGACCAATACGACCTGAAACTCCAGATCGCAGGGCTCGCAGGCCCCGACGACCAACTCGTCCTGCGCGGCGATCCGGCCAGCCGCTCGTTCGCCGCCTTCCGCCTACGCGACGGCGCCGTAGCGGCAGTAGAGGCCGTGAACGCCGCCCCCGAATACATGATGGGCCGGCGCCTCATAGCAGCGCGCGCCAAGGTCGCGCCCGAGCGCCTTGCAGACAAGACCATACCTATGAAAGACATGAGCTAACAACGGAACTGCGGACCACGACATGGCGAAGATCAAGTACATCGAGCACAGCGGCAAAGAGCACGTCGTCGACGTGAAGCCCGGCATGTCCGTCATGGAAGGCGCGGTCAAAAACCTGATCCCCGGCATCGACGCCGACTGCGGCGGCGCCTGCGCCTGCGCCACCTGCCACGTCTATGTAGGCCAGGAATGGCTATCGAAAATCGAGCCGATGCAAGAAATGGAGAAAACCATGCTCGACTTCGCCGAAGCCGTCGAAGGAAACAGCCGCCTCTCCTGCCAAATCAAAGTGACGGACGCGCTGGACGGCTTCACGGTAAAAATGCCGAAGAGCCAGCACTAACCCAATTCAAATCACTCGCCCAAGAAGAGTCGCCGAATTGTCTCGGCCGGCGGCGTGGTCAAGTACAGTAACCATGCCAGCGAAAAGCACAAAACCAGCGCGCCGATGAAGCGAAGGGCAAACGGTGGCTCAACACCACCGCTATAGGCAGGCCACCAACGAACTAACCTTCGACCGAAAATCTCGTAGTAGGCAGCACCGAGAATTTGGAACGAGCCAAACGTCAAAACTGCCAACAGAACGAAGAGTCCTTTGGAACCACCCGGCCGCGAGATTGCATAATACGCAAGACCACTGATGAAGGCGATCAGCATCAACGCTGACATCGCGCAAATCGCTTTGTGAGCAACGGTGACAATATTCCAAAGCACGCAGACACCACTTCAGATTCGGCGGCAGGCTGAGTACTCTCGTGCAGTTACGACTTCCGAACAAGCGGGTTTCGCGTCCCCAAACTCGGGAACGCCCCGAAATCCCTGTCCGAGGTCCAAAGCTCCCGGACGCCGTGCGACAAACAAAGCGCCGCGATACGCGCGTCGTGGACTTTTGGCCCCACGGCGCGGGAAGCATCGAGCAGCCCCCGCAGCGCCGCCCAATGACCGGTCCCCTCAGCAAGAAGCGTCACGCTTGGCGAAGCAAGCCAACCCTCGACCTGATCGAGCGCTTGCTTGAGTGTCGAGGCGGGCGAATAGATACGCGGATGCGTCACAATTCCCAAAAACTCGTGCACGCACGGCCAGGGCAGCGCCCACGCACCTAGGTCCTCAGCAAGCTCGCGCACGCAGGCGGCCGCGGCATCATGCCACTCGCTGTCCCGCCGATGCGCGTAGATCAGGATGTTGGAGTCGACGGCGATCATCCGCCGCGCTTGCCGTAGCTGAGCTCCCGCAATTCGTCCCACGAGAGCTTGGCAGCTTCAGGCTGCAACCCGCGACCCGGGACCGAGGCGTCACGCAGCTTGAATCGCTCACGCCGGCCGCGTTCGCTCAACGCAAGCTGCAGCCCGCGCTCGACGAGTGATCGCACCGTGACGCCGTCGCGCTGAGCAACCGCCTTGGCCTTGTCCAACAATGCATCAGCAATATCTATGGTCGTCTTCATATGGGTAGCAATATCAGAACAAGCGACGGCTGTCAATCGCAGTAGTCGCAGGCGAACCGCATCTTCCTGGGACCGCCGGCATCCTTGCCGACTCTTCCTTCCTAACTCTGCGCATTTCGTGTTCGGCAAGTGCCGGCAAGGATGCCGACGGTCCCAAGAAGAAGGAGCCCGCGACAGGTTGTGCGCGTCGATTCGCCAATTGATGTATATTACATCTTAACTTATGTTCCGGACTCTTTCCCCGGCCCCACGGACCGGCGGCTGCAACCTGAAAATCGTATAAGATTGCGATCGCCAAGCCCGGCGCGCCGTGGCGAGTGAGGCGTTACGTGCGCGGGCCTCACCCCGTTACAAGTAACGCCGTTGTAACACCGGTGTAACGGCATTTTTGGCGCAACTCAGCCGTTGTAACGCCGTAACGTCAAGAATCGCATTGTTTTGCTGCAAGCGGGCGCGCTAGCCGGTCTTCGCACCCTTCGTCTGAGCGTCGTCCTTCGCCACCACCTCAGCCGTCGCCCCGCCCTTCTCCACCGCATGCCGCGGGAAGTGGCACGTGACGCGCGTGCCTTTACCGACGGCGCTGTCGAGTTCGACCCACCCGCCGTGCAGTTCCACGAACGAGCGCACGAGGGCGAGGCCCAACCCCGCGCGCCGCGCATCCTTCGTACGCGTCGTGCTCTCGAACCGCTTGAACACTTCCTGCTGATAGTCGGCCGGGATGCCGACACCCGTGTCGTTGACGAACACGCGCACTTCGGCGGCAGCGCCCTCCGCGCCGAACACGATGCGCCCGTTCGCCGGCGTGTGCTCGATCGCGTTGATGACGAGGTTGTAGACGATCTGCAGCAAGCGCTTTTGATCGACGAACAACGCGCCGATGTCTTTGCCGTTCTCGCACATCACTTCGACGCGCGCCTTGCGTGCCTTTTCGCTCACCAGCGGCATGACGCCGGTGAGCACGTCGGCGACGTCGATATCCTTGCGGTCGAGCTCTATCGTCCCCGCCTCGATCAGCGCAAGGTCGAGGATATCGTTGACGAGCGTCTCAAGCGTTTTCGAAGCATTCAGAATGTCACCGAGATAAGCGGTCTGCTTGTCGGTGAGCTTACCCGCGATCCCCTGGTTCATGAGGTCGGCAAACCCCATAATCGAATTCAGCGGCGTGCGAAGCTGATAGGACACATTGGAAATGAAGTCCGACTTCAGCTTGTCGGAGGCGAGCAGCGCCGCGTTGCGCTCCTCAAGCGCCTGCTCGCGCATGGCGGTGTCGGTGACGTCGCGATAGGTCAGCAGCAGCGAGCCATCCGGCAACGGCGCCGCGGAAAAACTGAGCAGCATCTCGTCGTTGCGCTTGAGCCGCTCGACGCTCACGCGCCGCTCGGCCGCGGCACCGGTGATCAGCATCGTGAGCAGGCTCCAATGCCCCTCGTCCGGCAGCACGCGCCGGCACAGCTGGAACACGTCGGCAAAGCGCGGCTGATCGTTCAACGTTTTCGCGTCGATCTTCCAGTATTCCGCGAACGCCTTGTTGAAGAGCTTGAGCCGCCCGTCCGTACCGAACACGGCGAGCGCCTCGGACAAGTGATCGATCGTCGTCCGCTGCACGCTGGACAGCTGGTTGAAGCTGCGCTCCAGCGCCATCTGATTGGTGACGTCGTCGTAGATGAAGATCAGCCCGCCGAACGGATGCGGCTGGCACGTCACGCGCAGCGTCGAACCGCGCGGCAGATGCCAGTGCTCTTCGCGCTCTTCAATGACGCTGGTGTAAAGCGCAAGCCGCTCCTTCTTCCACGACGCGAAATCGCGCTGCTCCGGCAACCGCCGCGACTCGCGCAAACGCTCCAGAATCTCGCCGTCGGAGGGATGCGTGTTGAGCCAGCGTTCCTCAAGGTCCCACTGCTTCGCGTAAGCCTTGTTCGAGAACTTCAGCTTCTGATCAGGCCCAAAGATCGCGACCGCCACGGGAAGCCGGTGCAGCGTCTCCTCGTGGGTGTCGATATGCTTCTGCAGCAGGCGCTTCGTCTCGTCGACGTCGGTCACATCGACCGCGAACGAGGCGACGCCGTCGCCCATCGGCACGGCGTAGAAATCGAACGCGCGCCGCTGCCCGCCGACGACGACGTGGCGCAACTCGACCTGCGTTTGCTTGGACTCCAGCGCCCGCTCCGCCGACGCCCGGCTGTCGCGATCGAGCTCGATCTGATCGGCGATCACGTCTTGGCCGACCGGCGGATCGACCGCGTTCGTGTAAGCCTTGTTCACCCAAACGAGATCGAGGTTGCTCCCCCGCCGCCAGACCGGCATCGGCGACACGTCGAGCAAATCGCCAAGCCGCCCGCGCTCGACCTCGCTCGCCGTCAAACGTACTGTGAGGTTGTAGTTCGCCTCCGCATCCGGCGTGACGTCGCGCAGCCACACGGCCGCCTGCCCCGCCGCAGGCTTGCCGTAAGCCTGGAACACACGCCCGTCCGCGCCGGGCACGGTCATCGAGAACAGCGAGCCGTCGTCGCCCAGCGTGTCGAGCGCGTCCTTCAAATCCCCACGCTCGTCTGCCGAGAGACAACCCGCAAGAACGTTCGCAGCACCAGCCCGCGCCTCAGGCTCGCCGTCGATGTTCCGCCAAACGAACAGCGCACCCGGATCGCCGGATACGATGGCGGCTTCCTTCTGGAACTTCGCCTCCGCCCGCGCGGTCCGCGTCGCCGCTCGCCGCAGCATGGCGTCCGACTGCGTACGCATGGCGACCATAACGAACGCCAGCGACCCGGCCAGCGCGATCGCCCCCAGCGTCACCCCGAACGGCAGCA
>JBJXEH010000175.1:0-22081 GCA_046153995.1 Micropepsaceae bacterium | reverse complement strand
ATAGCGGCTTGCAGCATCGGGAAGCTGGGTTGGCCGTCCTTGTCGAGCGCGCAGATTTCGCCGTCGATGATGCAGTCCGGCAGCTTTGCGGCGGTGCGCGCGATGGCTTTAAATTTCTCCGTCCAATCGAGGCCCTTGCGTGTGCGTAGCTTGGCTTCGCCATCTTCGACGCGTAGCTGCATGCGGTAGCCGTCAAACTTGATCTCGTGGCCCCAGTTGCCGGTGCGCGGCGGCACGTCCACCGATTTGCAGAATTGCGGCGGGATGAACTCCGGCAGTTGGGTGAGATGTTTGCCGTGGGCTGAGCTCGCGGGCTTTGGCCGCGGGGCGTCGGCCGGTGCGTGTTCGCGGTTGGCGCGGTCGGAGTTCCAGATCGCGTCGGCCGCCGTTGCTGTGGTGAGCATGAACGGCTTTGGCGCTTTGCCTTTGCCGGCGGCGATTTGGTCGAGCGTGCGGGTGGAGGCGACTGACGTGTCTGCTTCCAAGATTTTGTCGCCGTGGCTTGCGACGGCGTGCTCGTCCCGGTGTTTGATCAAGAGCCAGTTGTCGTTTCTGTCCTTGTCGCGGCGCTTCATGCGCACGAGGGCCCAGGAGCCGTGCAGCTTTTTGCCGACTAGGTTGAACTTGAAATCGCCCTTGGCGAGCGCTTCGTGGGGGCTGAGGCCCCCCTCGATCTCCCAGTGACCGCGGTCCCATAGCATCACGGTGCCGCCGCCGTATTGGCCCTTGGGGATCGTGCCTTCGAAGTCGCCGTAGTCGAGCGGGTGGTCCTCGACTTCGACCGCGAGGCGCTTGTCGTTCGGGTCGAGCGAAGGCCCCCGCGTTACCGCCCAGGATTTGAACACGCCGTCGAGTTCGAGACGAAAGTCGTAGTGCAGACGCGTGGCGGCGTGTTTTTGAATGACGAAGCGTGGGCGCTTCGATCGGGCTACGCGCAGGTCGCCCGAAGGCTCTTCGGTCTTCGAGAAGTCGCGCTTCGCCTGATAGCGCGCGAGTTTCTTCTTGGTGTCGCGCGCGACCATCGGTGGTTAGCGGCTCACCGCTTCGCGCGCTTCTTTGGCGGGGGCGCGGCTTTCGCGGGTTTGTCGGCTTTCTTTGCCGGTTTGTCGCCGCCGCCCTTGAGGCTCGCTTTCAGGGCGTCCATCAGGTTGATGACGTTCGATTCCGCGGGCTCGTCTTTCTTGCTGATCTTGTGACCCTTTTGTTTGCGTTCGATCAGTTCGCGCAGTGCGTCTTCGTAGTGGTCTTTAAATTCGGTCGGGTCGAACTCGGCTTCTTTCTGCGCCATGATCTTTGACGCTATCGCGATCATTTCGGGGTCGGGGCGGATGGCCGGGATGTCGGCGAAGTAGTCCTTCATCGCGCGGACTTCTTCGTGGCTTCGAAGCGTCGTGGCCACCAGGCCACGGTCGCGCGGTTCGATGGCGACCAGGCGTTCGCGCGACGACATCACGATACGGCCGAGCGCGACTTGCTCCGCACGCTCCATCGCTTCGCGGATGACGGCGAACGGTTCGGCGGCCATCTTGCCGTCGGGGACGAGGTAGTAGGGGTTGTCCCAGTAGAGGTGGTCGATGTCGGAGGCGGGTACGAAGCTGTCGATCTCGATCGTCTTCGTGCTTTCGAGTTTGACGCTGTCGATCTCTTCCTGCGTCACGATCACGTATTCGCCTTTGGCGATCTCGTAGCCTTTGACCAGGTTCTTGCGTTCGACCGGTTCTTCCGTGCCGGCGTCGATGGTCACCATCTTGATGCGGTTGCCCGTCGACGGATTGATCATGTTGAAATGCACATCGCCGCGCGGGCTGATGGCGTTGTAAAGCGCGACCGGACAGGTCACGAGCGACAGTTTCAGATGTCCCTGCCAGGACGGACGCGCAGCCATTTTCTACCCCGAGTGCCCAAGGGGATGATGGTCGTTCGCCAACGCTCGTAATTCAAGCGGAAGTTGTTTAACGCGCCCGCGGTTCCCTGATCACTTCGCCGTCAAGGTTGAGGCGTCAACCATAGACTTCGAACAACCCCGCGCCGCCCATGCCGCCGCCGATGCACATGGAGACGACGACCTTCTTCGCCTTGCGGCGGCGGCCTTCGAGTAGGGCGTGGCCGGTGAGCCTGGCGCCTGTCATGCCGAAAGGGTGGCCGATCGCGATGGAACCGCCGTTCACGTTGTACTTCGCGGGGTCGATCTTGAGCGTGTCGCGGCTGTAGAGACATTGGCTGGCAAACGCTTCGTTCAGTTCCCAGAGGTCGATGTCGTCGACTTTTAGGCCGTGGCGTTCAAGCAAACGCGGCACGGCGAAGACGGGGCCGATGCCCATCTCGTCGGGCTTGCAGCCTGCTATCGCCCAACCCTTGAACGCGCCCAGCGGCTGGAGTCCGCGGCGTTCGGCTTCCTTCGCTTCCATGACGACGACGGCGGCGGCGCCGTCGGAGAGCTGGCTGGCGTTGCCGGCGGTGATGTATTTGCCTGGGCCCTTCACGGGTTCGAGTTTGGCGAGGCCTTCGAGCGTCGTGTCCGGTCGGTTGCACTCGTCGCGGTCGACGACGTAGTCGACGAAGGTCTCTTCCTTCGTCTCTTTGTTGACTTGCTTCATCTTGGTTTTGACGGGGACGATTTCGTCCTTGAACTTGCCCGCCTGCTGGGCGGCGGCCATGCGGCGCTGCGACTCCAGAGAATATTCGTCCTGGTATTGGCGGCTCACCTTGTAGCGTTCGGCGACGACGTCGGCGGTGTCGATCATCGGCATCCAGAAGTCGGGGTACATGTCGGTCAAGCGCGCTTCCTTGCCGCCGCCACCGCCACCCTGGAACGAGATCGAGTCCACGCCGGAACCGACGACGATGTTCGCGCCCTCGTGCACGACGTAGTGCGCCGCATGAGCGATCGCGTTGAGGCCCGAGGAACAGGCGCGGTTGATTGTGACGCCCGAGGTCGTGATCGGCAATCCTGCCAGCAGTGCGCCGGCGCGCGCGACGTTTCCAGAAGCTGCGACGCAACCTGCTACAACGTCTTCGACGTCTTTCGGTTCCACCTTGGCGCGCTTGACCGCGTGTTCGATCGCATGACCCAAGATGGCTATGTTCGATGTGTTGTTGAAGCCGCCGCGGGCGGCCTTGGCGAGGCCCGTGCGGGCGTAGGAAACGATGACGGCTTGGCGCATGGCGGGCTCCTGATCGATCGATGCCGGATGGTGATGGACGATGTTGCCACGTTCCGCAATCCGGTGCTCGTGTTTTCGGGTCTTCGTGGGTGATCCGGCTAAGTCAGTTTGCCGTAGGGATTTGTCTGCGACTCCGATGGTTCGGCGAGGATCGATGAGACGGTTTCTGGTTCGTTTGGTTCGGCTTGCTGTCGTGGGTGCGGCGGCGCTTTCCGTTGCCGGTTGCTTGGCGATGGTCAATACGTTTGTTCCGGGCGACGGCTATCGCGTCGAAGCGGACCTCGCTTACGGGAGCGACCCGCGCCAGAAGCTTGACCTCTATGTGCCGGAGGGATTGAACGGCGCGGTGCCGGTCATCTTGTTCTTCTATGGTGGTTCTTGGCAGAACGGGGAGAAGGCGGACTACCGGGCCTTCGGTCAGACGTTTGCGAGCAAGGGTTTCATCGTCGCCGTCGCCGACTATCGCGTGTACCCGCAGGCGCGCTTTCCGGCGTTTGTCGAGGACGGCGCGCTGGCCGTGAAGTATCTTCGGGCGCAGGTCAAATCGCGCGGTGGCGATCCTTCACGGCTTTACGTCGCGGGTCACTCGGCCGGTGCCCATATCGCGGTAATGCTTGCGTCCGATCCTGCCTACCTGCGCAAAGCTGGTGGCGATTTTGGCTGGCTGCGTGGTGCAATTGGCATCGCTGGCCCCTACGATATCCTGCCGCTTACCGACAAAACGCTAATCGACATTTTCGGCGGGGCCAATCGTCCCGAGACGCAACCCATCACTCACGTCGACGGCGTCCGCCCGCCGATGCTGCTCGTGACCGGCGACGACGATGGCACCGTCTCACCGCTGAACACCGACCGCATGGCCAAGCGCCTTCGAGCGGTCGGCAGCCAGGTGACTGTGAAAGTCTACCCAGGCGTCGGCCACGTCGGGATCATTCTCTCCCTCATGCCGGGCTTCCGCTCGAAAACGACGCTGGAGCAAGACATCGTCGACTTCGTGCAAAGCAGCGGTATCGTCACTTCAGGTCCTTGAAGCCTTTGCCTTCCGCGACGAGCTTTTCGAGCAGCGCCGATGGTTTGAACTCGGCGCCCATTTGACCTTCGAATTGCTTCATCTTGTCGAGCACTTTACCGAGGCCGATCGTGTCGCCGTAGAACATCGGGCCGCCGCGGTAGACGGGCCAGCCGTAGCCGTTGATCCAGACGATGTCGATGTCGGAGGCGCGGATGGCTTTGCCTTCCTCCAGAATCTTCGCGCCTTCGTTGATCATCGGGTAGATGCAGCGTTCGAGGATTTCCTCGTCGCCGATCTTGCGGCGGTTGACGCCTTTCTTCGCGGCGAAGTCGAGGATGATTTTTTCGGCAACGGGCGAGGGCTTTGCGTTGCGCTCCGCGTCGTAGTCGTAGAAGCCGCCGCCCGTCTTCTGACCGCGGCGGTCCATCTCACAGAGGATTTCGCGGACGGTCGAACTTGTCGACTTTTCGCGGAACCAGCCGACGTCGAGGCCGGCCAAATCCGACATCGCGAACGGACCCATGGGGAAGCCGAAGTCGAAGAGCACGCGGTCGACGTCCCAGGGCATTGCGCCTTCGAGGATCAGCTTCTGGGCTTCGCGCTGGCGTTGGCTCAGCATGCGGTTGCCGACGAAGCCGGGGCACACGCCGACGAGCGCTGCGATCTTGCCAATCTTGCGCGCGGTCGCCATCGACGTTGCGATCACGGGCTTCGACGATTTGGCACCGCGCACGAGTTCGAGCAGGCGCATGACGTTGGCGGGCGAGAAGAAGTGCCAACCGATCACGCTTTCCGGCCGCTTCGTCGCCGAGGCGATTTCGTCCACGTTCAGGTACGACGTGTTCGTGGCGAGGATCGCGCCGGGCTTGGCGATCTTGTCGAGCTTGGCGAAGACATCTTTCTTGATGTCCATATTCTCGAAGATAGCTTCGATGACGAGGTCGCGGTCCGCCAATTCTTCAAGGTTGAGCGTGCCTTTGATTAGGCTCATGCGCTTTTCGACGTCTGCCATGGTCAGGCGGCCGCGTTTTGCGGTGTTCTCGTAGTTCTTGCGGATGGTCGCCAAGCCGCGGTCGAGCGCTTCTTGCTTCGTCTCTACGATCGTGACGGGGATGCCGGCGTTCAGGAAGTTCATGGCGATGCCGCCGCCCATGGTGCCCGCGCCGATGACGCCGACCGTGTTGACGGGCAGCGTTTCGGTCGTCTCCGGCACATCTGGCACCTTCCACACGGCGCGCTCGGCGAAGAACACATAACGCTGTGCGGCCGACTGCGTGCCGGTCATCAGCTTCATGAATTCCGTGCGTTCGAACTTGATGCCTTCTTCAAAGGGCAAGTTCACCGCGGCTTCGATGCACTTGATGTTCGCCTCCGGCGCGTCGAAGCCGCGAAACTTCTTCGCGTTCGCTTTGCGGTAGTTCGCGAAGAGCTCAGGGTGCGCGCGGGCGGCGACCATCTTGTCGTTCAAGTCGCGCACGCGTTTGAGCGGGCGGTTCTCGGCGACGATCTTGCGTGCGAACGCGACGGCGCCGTCTCGAAGTTTTCCTTCGTCAACGAGCGCGTCCACGAGGCCGACTTCGGCGGCCCACTTTGCGGGCATGTGCTGGCCGGTGGTCACCATCTCAAGCGCCTTCTCGGCGCCGACGATGCGCGGCAGGCGTTGCGTTCCGCCGGCGCCGGGCAGCAAGCCGATGTTCACCTCAGGCAGACCGCATTTCGCTGAAGGGACGGCGACGCGGTAGTGGCAGGTCAGCGCAACTTCCAACCCGCCGCCGAGCGCGGTGCCGTGGATTGCGGCGACGACGGGGATTGTCGCGTTCTCGATCGCGTTCAGCGCGTCGAATAGGCTGGGACCCGTCGGTGGTTTGCCGAATTCGGAGATGTCGGCGCCGGCGATGAATGTCTTGCCTTCGCAGATCAGCACCAGTGCCTTGACGGATTTGTCGCCGAGCGCTTTGGCGACGCCGTTGACGATGCCTTCGCGTACCGGGCCCGAGAGGGCGTTCACGGGGGGCGAGTTCAGCGTCAGGACGGCGATGTCGCCGTCGTTCGTGAGGGTGGTTACGGCGTTGATGGCGGTCATGGGGCGGGCCTCGGCGTTTTGAGGCCCGCACGCTAGCCCCCGGGCGGCAGCGCGTTCAAGATGTCGCCGAGCAGTTTCGGGATCGGGGCCACGTCTTCCGTATAGGCAGCGTTGAGCATCACGATCACCGCGTCGCGCGAGGGGATGATCGCGATCAGTTGGCCGCCGAAGCCGCGGGCGAAGAACGTGTCGGTGGGGAGCAGCGGCGTCACCGCCGGTTTGCCGGTCTCGCGGTTGGTTGCATTCAGCCAGAACAACGCGCCGTAGAGGCCGTTTGAGGCGGCAGTCGGCGTGCGTGCCGCTGCAACCCAGCCGGCGGGTATCAGTTGCCGACCTTCCCATATGCCGCCGCGCAGATAGAGCAGGCCGAAGCGGGCGAAGTCGCGGGCGGTGGCGTGCACGTAGGAGGAGCCGATCCAGGTGCCGGACGCGTCGAATTCGGGCACTGCGCTTTTGATGCCGAGCGGCGCGAAGAGCTTGTCAAAGAGATGTGTGCGGTAGGCGTCACGACCACCGACCCTGTCGCGCAGGATGCGGGAGAGGATGTTTGCGGAGCCGCTGGAGTAGGACCAGTGCGTGCCGGGTTGGGCGCGCAGTTTCGCTTCTGCAGCGGCGCGGCCGGTGTCGCCGCGGCCTGTGCCGAACAGCATCTGCATCGCCTCAGCTTTTGCGTCGCCGTAGTCTTCCTCGAAGTCGAGGCCATCGGTCATTTGTGCAAGCTGGCGGATCGTGATCTGGCGGCGTGGGTCGTTTGCGTTCTGCCACTCGGGGACCGGCGCGCGCGTGTCGGAATTTATGCGGTGATCGTCGATCGCGAGACCTAGGGCCGCGTGCAGAAAGCTTTTTGCCATCGACCAGGATTGCAGGTGTGTGTCGCGCGTGATGCCGGCGGCATAACGCTCGGCGACGAGCGCGCCGCGGTGGATGACTACGACAGCTTTCAGGCGTGCGAGAGCGGGCGGTTGTTTGCCGGTAAACGCACGGTCAACGATCGCTTCGACTGCGGTGTCTTTAGCTTCGGGCCATTCGACGGTGGGGTAGGGGACCGTTGCTTGTTGCGCGGGAAACGGCACGAGCGGCCCGGCGTGTGCGAACGATGCTGTGCAGACGATGAAGGCGAAGGCGGCTGCGGCGCGCGCGAAAAACGATGGCATTGCTTGTGTCCCCTTATGTCCACTATAGGGGGAGCGAGGGGATTTTTGAAATGCGCTTGATCGTCGGGTTGATCGTGGCGGTGCTGGTGGGGGTGGGCGGCTACGGCGCTTGGCAGACGTCGATAGCGGCCGACGTCGGTGCCGCGGCGATCGCGAAAGTCACGTGCTCGTGCGTCTTTGTCGAGGGGCGGCCGCTGGAGTCCTGCCGCGCGGACGATCCGCCCGGGTTCGAAGACGTGTCCGTGACGGTCGATGCGAAGGCGCGTACGGCGACGGGATCGGTGGCGGGCGTCGTTATACGCCGCGCGGTCTACACTGAAGCGTATGGATGTACGCTGGAGCCCTAGGCCGCCAGATCCAACGCGAAGCATTGCGTTTCGCCGGTGGCGGTGTCGGTGACGCAGATTTTGATCGTGCCCGACGGCGATGCGCAGGTTTCGGCGAACGTCAAGGCGGCTTGCAGGAAGTCGGTTGCGTCGATCGTTTCGCGCACCGGCGTAGCGTCGTCCGTCAGGCGCGCGACGAAGCGGCGGGCGCGGGTTGAGGCTGTGAGTCCCTTGATCGGCCGTGCGGGCTGGTAACCTTCCGGTGAGCGCAGGTTCGGGCGGCGGGCGAGAGACGGCATTGCGGTCGACCTTCGAGTTGGGCCAGCCTCAAGGCCGGAGGGCCCATGGCGGACAAGCGAATCACTTCGCGTACCAAAGTTTACATGACGCGAATCGGCGTGCGCGATTGGCTGGTGGCGGCGGACAGCCAAAAGGCGGCGCTCAAAGCGTGGGACGTCCACAGGAACCTGTTCTCCACAGGCGAGGCGCGGATCACGAACGACGCCGCCCACGTGGCGCTTGCGATGAAGACGCCTGGGTTGCCGGTGCCGGCACCCGGACGTGTGGTGGTCCCTGAGGAAAAGGGCAGGGGGTCGAATGTCGTGCGCCTTTCCACGGCGCGGCCGGCGAAGGTCGAGGTGCCTAGCCCCAAGGACACCTCGAAGCTCGACACGGTGGAGCAGGAACTGCGCGCGTTTGAGCGGGACACAGTGCGTGCGCGGGCGGAGATCGAGAAGCGCAAGCGGGCGGTCGAGACGGAGCTTGAGGCGTTCGATGCGGCGGCAGAGCGCAAGCGCATCTTGCTCGCAAAGCGGATCAAGCGGGAGCGAGAAGCGCTCAAAGATTAACGCCGATACCGCCACTACTGCCGCGTGAGTCAACGAACTGTTAGGTTGTAGCGGCGAGATTTCAGGTGCCCTATTTTGTCGCGGGGCCCTCGATGGGGCGTGACGTGGAAACGCGCTCCTAAGGACGCTGATGTTCGAAGACTTTTTGTTGTTCTTGCTTGTCGGCGCGCTGGCACAGTTCGTCGACGGGGCTGTTGGTATGGCCTATGGCGTGACTGCCTCGTCGTTCCTGCTCGCGGCGGGCGTGCCGCCTGCGCACACGTCGGCCAGCACGCATATCGCGAAGTTCTTCACGACGGCCGCGTCCGGCTATGCCCATTCGAAGTACGGCAACGTCGATTGGAGCTTGTTCTGGCGGCTGGCAGTCGCGGGCGCGCTCGGCGGTATCGGCGGCGCCTATGTTCTCACGTCGATCCCGGGCGATGTGATCAAGCCTTTCATCATTTTCTATCTCGCTTGCATGGGCATCTTTATCCTCTGGCGGATGCTGATGAAGACGCCGGACTTGATGAAGTACACGATCTTCAACGTCGCGCCGGTTGCGCTTTTGGGCGGGTTCCTAGACGCGATCGGCGGCGGTGGATGGGGGCCGATCACGACGACGACGCTGGTCGGGCGCGGCGGCGAGCCGCGGTTCGTCATCGGCTCGGTGAACGCATCGGAGTTTGTTGTGACGCTCGGTATCGGCAGCGCGCTGATCTGGGCGTTCGCTACCGGGCACTGGAAGGAAGGCGCCGCGATCGTCGATCATGCGCCTGCGATCGCAGGGTTGATCGTTGGCGGGTTGATCACTGCGCCGATAGCTGGGCGGTACGTGTCCGTGTTGCCACGCACCTTCTTGGGTGTCGCGGTCGGTGTCGTCGTGCTGTCGCTTGCCGCATATCAGGCGGCCGTCTTGGCGAAGCTGTTCTGACGCTTAGAGGTGCACGCAGTTCAGCGCTTGGGTCTGAAGGCGCGACGGGTTGCACTCGCCGTTGCGGGCGAGGCGGACCATCTGGCGGGCGAGTGCGGCGCGCGTGTAGTCAGTCACCGCGTGACTGCCGTGACGCTGCTCAAGCTCGCCGATCGTGGTCTCGAACGTCTCGCGGATGATGCGCAGCACGAACGGCGGTAGGGCGTTCTGCGATGTGACGGCGGCTTGCATTGGTGTGTTCTCCCCACGCTTGTTCTTTTCCCGAAAGTTAGAGGGAAATGATTGAGGGCGGGTTCACGACGGCTGGTAATGTTCCGGTAACCCTGCAAATATTTGGCGAAACCAATTGGAGCTGCCGACATGACCGACACGCCGTACGTCCCGCCGAAGGTCTGGACTTGGGATAAAGAGAGTGGGGGGCGGTTCTCGAAGATCAACCGGCCGATCGCGGGTGCTACGCACGAGAAGGAGCTGCCGGTCGGCAAGCATCCGCTGCAGCTCTATTCGTTGGGCACGCCGAACGGTGTGAAGGTGACGGTGATGCTGGAGGAGTTGCTGGCGGCCGGTCACGCCGGCGCCGAGTACGACGCTTGGCTCATCAACATCAACGACGGGTCGCAGTTCGGATCGGGGTTCGTTTCGGTCAATCCGAACTCAAAGATTCCTGCGCTGTTGGACCGTTCCGGACCGAAGCCGGTGCGCGTGTTCGAGTCCGGCGCGATGCTCGTCTATCTGGCCGAAAAATTCGGCGGCGCGTTCTTGCCCAAGGACCCCGCCAAGCGGGCGGAGACGTTGTCGTGGCTTTTCTGGCAGATGGGCTCGGCGCCGTTCTTGGGTGGCGGGTTCGGACATTTCTATGCGTATGCGCCGATCAAGATCGAGTACGCGATCGACCGCTACGCGATGGAGACGAAGCGTCAACTCGACGTGCTCGACCAGCATCTGGCGAAGAACGATTACATGGCCGGGAGCGAGTACACGATCGCCGACATGGCGATCTGGCCTTGGTATGGCGCGATGGCGAAGGGTTTGCTTTACGAGGCGGCAGAGTTCTTGTCCGTGCATGAATATAAAAACGTCATTCGCTGGGCCGACCTCATCGGCGCGCGTCCGGCGGCGAAACGCGGGCGCATGGTCAACCGCGTGTTCGGCGACCCGTCTAGCCAATTGCATGAGCGGCATGACGCCAGCGATTTCGATAAGGTGAAGGCCGGATAACGGGTAAGTCTGCGTACTTGCACGTTCTGCTACTGAGCGCTGCGGGTTTGGCGGCGCTAGGCTGAACGCGGTTTGATTCGTTCGGGGGCCTCATGAGTTTGCGGCAGCGTGTCGAAGATGCGTACTTGGTTCAGTTCGCCGAGAACGAGCGGATGCTCGTTGCCGAGCGGGCTGCCGGGAACGATGCCGAGCTGGTTGCGAAGTACGAGGCGTTGAGGGCGACGTTGAAGCCGATTGTGGCTGAGATTTTGGTTGAGCGTGACGCGGAGGCTGCGGCTTAAGTGAGCTGGCTTGCCGAGCCGTAGCTTGCGTCAAGCCCGCCTTCGCCCAAGCTACCTGGCTTGCCGAGCCGTAGCTTGCGCCAAGCCCGCCTTCGCCCAAGTGGGCTACGGCGTGGCAGCCTTCGCATGCTTCGCAAGCGAAGGCTGGTGCCGGATGTGTGAATTGAACACACGACCTACCGCTTACAAGGCGGTTGCTCTACCCCTGAGCTAATCCGGCGTTTTGGAGCGCGGTTGGTACCGCAAGGGGCGGCGTTAGGCAATGTCGCGACCGTGACTTGAGCGGACCCACGGACTTACGCCAAAGTTCGGGGCCATGTTCTTCAACTGCATGCTGATGGCGCTTCGGGAGCTTCGGGCGAATTTGCTTCGTACGGGGCTGACCACGCTTGGGATCATCATCGGGGTCGCGGCGGTCGTCATTGTGGTGACGATCACGTCGGGGGTTTCGGCGCAGCTTATCAAAGACCTCTCTTCTCGCGGACACAATGCGCTGCGGCTTGAGGCCAAGATGAGTCGCACCGGCCCTGTCGCGCGGTCCACGCCGTTCAAGATCGCGGATGCCGAGGCGATCGCTCGCGAGGTGCCGCTTCTGAACGCGGTCGCGCCGATGACGAGCGCCTATCTGCTGTTCACGGCGGGCGACCGGAACTACGAGACGGAGATCGTGGGTTCGACACTGCCGTATCTCAAGATCCGGCAATGGGAGGTCGGCATCGGCCGCGCGTTCAGCGAGGCGGAGGCGCGACGCGGGGCGCCACTCTGCGTCCTCGGCGACACGGTCCGCGAGCAGTTGTTCGGGCAGCAGAACCCGGTCGGGGCTTCGATACGCTCGGGCTCGTTCACGTGCGAGATCACCGGGGTGTTCGCCAAGCGCGAAAGCTCCGCGATGACCAACGACATCAATGACCTCGTCTTCATGCCGATCTTGGGGTTGCAGCGCCGTCTTCAAGGAAGCGACAACGTGCGGCGCGTATGGGTTAGCGTCGGCAACACGAGCGAGATCGATCCGGCGAAGGAAGCGATCGCGAAGGTCATGCGTAAGCGGCGTAAGCTGAAAGAAGGCGAGGACGACGACTTCGAGGTCACCGACGTGCGCGAGTTGGTGGAGACGGTTTCGTCGACGCTCAGGCTGATGTCGATGGGCATCTCGGGCGTTGCTGCGATCAGTCTGATCGTGGGTGGGATCGGGATCATGAACGTGATGCTGGTTGCGGTCACCGAACGTACCCGCGAGATCGGCATTCGCCTGGCGATTGGCGCGCAGGCGCGGGATGTCGCGATGCAGTTCCTCGTCGAGTCTGCTGTGCTGTCTGTCGCCGGCGGTATTGCCGGCGCATTGATTGGGATCAGCGCCTCCTACGCGATCTGTGGGGCGATCGGGGTGCCGTTCGTACTCGGCATTGAGGTCGTGGCTATGGCGTTCGCCGTACCTGCCGTGATCGGCATAGTGTTCGGCTTCTTCCCTGCCCTGAGGGCCGCGCGGCTGGATCCGATCGAGGCGTTGCGCTTCGAGTAGGTGAACTTTTCGTGGTTGAACGAGGCGTTAGGGGTAATCGCCGTTTCTGCGGTGGCCATATGGGCCGACTTGCCTATATTGCCAGATTAAGGTGGCACATGAGTTCTAGCGTTAAGTTCATCCTGGGTGGCGTGGTCGCCGCCGCACTTGCTGCGGCTGCGTACTTCGTTTGGGACGGTAGTAGCGGCGGCGAAGGCCGTGATCGTCAAGGCGGTCAAGCGGTGCTCGTCGTGCTGGCGCCGGTGGAATCGCGCGAATTCTCCGACGTGATCGAAGCCGTCGGCACCGCGAAAGCGAACGAGAGTATCGACATCACCGCAAAGACTGCCGACACGGTCGGCAAGCTGAATTTCAGCGACGGACAGCGCGTCGAAAAGGGCTTCGTCATCGCAGAGATGGCGAGCCGCGAGCAGACGGCGGATCTGGGCTCGGCTCGCGCTTCGCTGGCGGAGGCCGAGAAGACCTACACGCGCATCCGCGAACTCTCGGCCAAAGGCTATGCGACGCGGGCGCAGCTCGACGGTGCGGTCGCCGCGCGGGACTCGGCGGCCGCGCAAATGAAGTCGCTGGAGTCGCGGGTCAGCGACCGGTTGCTGCGCGCGCCGTTCGGCGGCGTGTTGGGCTTGAGGCGCGTGAGCGCCGGCAGTTTGGTTCGGCCCGGCGACGTCATCACGACGCTCGACGATATTTCGCTGATCAAACTCGACTTCACTGTGCCTGAAGCGTTCATGAGTGCGCTCAGCGTCGGCTCCACCGTGCGGGTTGGCGTTGCGGCGTATCCGGAGCGCACCTTCGAAGGCAAGGTTGCCAGTATCGACACGCGGGTCGATCCGGTGTCGCGCTCCGTCGCCGTCCGCGCCGAGCTTGCGAACGATGACGGGACTTTGAAACCGGGTATGTTGATGACCGTCAATCTGGTCACGAACCAGCGCACGGTCATTGCAGTGCCGGAGGAGTCTTTGGTGCCGCTGGAAGACCGCCAGTACGTGTATTTGGTGAATGCGGAAAAGAAAGCAGAGCGCCGCGAAGTCAAGATCGGCGTGCGGCAGCCTGGGTTTGTCGAGATCGTCTCCGGTCTCAAGACCGGTGAGCAGGTTGTCATCGAAGGAACGCTAAAGCTTCGGCCGGATTCTACCGTTCGGATCGCGGGCGACGAGAAGGACGGCGATGGCGCTAAGCGCGCCAACCGCGGTGCCGGGGGCTCGGGGTCGTGAACATCTACGAGCTGTGCATCAAGCGGCCCGTATTCGCCATCGTTATCAGCCTGCTGATCGTGGCCTTCGGCGTGTTGTCGTTCGATCGGTTACCGCTGCGCGAGCTGCCGGATATCGACCCGCCTGTCGTCTCCGTACAGACATCTTATTCAGGTGCGTCGTCGGCTGTGGTCGAGACGCGCGTTACGCAGGTGATCGAGGACGCAATTGCCGGGATCGAGGGGGTCGACACGATTTCCTCGTCCAGCCGCGATGGTTCATCGTCGGTGAACATCACGTTCCGGCTGACGCGCGATATCGAAGCGGCGGCGAACGACGTGCGCAACGCGGTGTCGCGCGTGACCGGCAATTTGCCCGACGAGGTCGATCCGCCGGAAGTGCAGAAAGCCGAGGCCGACGGTTCGCCGATCATGTTCTTGAACATGACGTCGTCGACGATGAGCCGCATGGAGCTCACCGACTATGCGGACCGCTACATCGTCGACCGGCTGTCGACGATCGACGGCGTGTCGCGGGCAGGCGCTTTTGGCGATCAGCGTGCTCTTCGGATTTGGCTCGACCGTGTGGCGCTTGCTGCGCGAGGTTTGACTGTTGCCGACATCGAGAACGCGCTTCGGGCTGAGAATATCGAACTGCCAGCGGGCCGGTTGGAATCGAACGCGCGCAACCTGACCATCCGAGTCGAGCGCGGGTATCAAACCGCGATTGATTTCCGCAACCTGGTGATCAAGCGCGCGGCAGACGAGCACCCCGTGAAGCTCGGCGAAGTGGCGCGGGTGGAGATCGCGTCGCGGGAGCGGCGCACGGCATTTCGCGGCAACGGGCGCGATCAAGTCGGCATCGCGGTGTTCAAGCAATCGACCTCGAACCAGCTGGCGGTCGCGCGCGGCGTGCGCCAAGAGGTTGAGGCGATCAAAGCGAATTTACCGGCGCATATCGAGCTCGTCGTTGCGGTCGACTATTCGGTCTTCATCGAGGAGTCGGTGCACGAGGTCTATGTGACACTCGGGATCACCGGCGCACTCGTGTTGCTCGTTATCTTCCTGTTCCTCGGCAATATGCGGGCGGCGATCGTGCCGGCGGTGACGGTGCCCGTGTGTTTGTTGGGCTCGATGATTCTGCTCGCGGCTTTCGGGGCGTCGATCAACTTGCTCACGCTGCTCGCGCTCGTGCTTGCGATTGGGCTTGTCGTGGACGATGCGATCGTGGTGCTCGAAAACGTGCAGCGGCGCGTGGATTTGGGTGAACCCGCCATGATTGCCGCCGTGCGCGGCACGCGGCAGGTCGCGTTTGCGGTTCTGGCGACGACGGCCGTGTTGGTCGCCGTGTTCGCGCCGATCGTGTTCTTGGAGGGCACAATCGGGCGGCTATTCTCGGAGCTTGGTATCGCGCTTGGCGCTGCGGTCGCGATTTCGGCGCTGGTGGCGCTCACGCTCTCGCCGATGATGTGTTCGCAGCTGTTGGTTCCGGTCGGGCGGGAGGGCATGCTCGCGCGCAACATCCATCGCGCGACGGAGTCCATGTCCAATCTTTACCGGCGCGCGCTGGAGGCGAGCCTCGCAGCGCCGTGGATCGTTTTCCTGGCCTTTATCGGGGTCCTGGTGGCGGCGTACTTCCTCTTCCGCCTGGTGCCAGGCGAGATTGCACCGACCGAGGATCGCGGCATTTTCGATATCAGTGTGTCGATGCCGGAAGGCACGGGTTTCGATTCCTCCTACAAGCAGATGATCGAGATCGAGAAGGCGTTGTTGCCGCTCGTTAAAGACGGCACCGCCACGCGGCTGATTATTCGGGTTCCGGGCGGCTTCAACGCGACGTCGGACTTCAACGGCGGGCGGGGCATCGTCGTGCTGGGACCATGGGGCACGCGGCCGCCGCAGGCCGAGGTTATCGAGCAGGTCACGAAGACGTTGCGCCGGTTTGCGAACGTGCGCGCGAACGCGGTGCCGCGGTCGAGCTTCGGGCGGGGTGGCGGCGGCAACAACCCTGTGCAGTTCGTGCTGGGCGGATCGAGCTTTGCAGAGCTTGTGACGTGGCGCGACAAGATCATGGCGCGAGCGGAACAGAACCCGGCGCTCATCAACGTCGACTCCGACTACAAGGAAACGAAACCGCAGCTCAATGTGCGCATCGATCCCACGCGCGCCGCCGATCTCGGTGTCTCGGTTGCGACGGTGGGCCGGACGCTGGAGACGATGCTGGGTCAACGGCGCGTTGGCACGTTCATCGAGCGCGGCGAGGAATACGACATCATCGTGCAGGGGCTTGAGGAGAACCGCCGCGCGCCGACCGACCTGACGAAGATCCTCGTGCGGTCGGAGCGGACGGGGGCGCTGATCCCATTGTCCAATTTGGTCACGTCGAATGAGAGCGCGGCGGCGACGAACTTGAACCGCTTCAATCGATTGCGCTCAATCACGATTTCGGCCGGGTTGGCGCCTGGGACGACGTTGGGGCAAGCGCTCGACTTCCTGGAGCAGGCCGCGCGCGACGAACTGCCCACGACGGCGCAGATCGACTATCGCGGGCAGTCGCTGGAGTACAAGGAGTCCAGTTCGACGCTGATGTTCACTTTCGGGTTGGCGTTGCTCATCGTGTTTCTTGTTCTTGCTGCGCAGTTCGAGAGTTTCATTCACCCTCTGATCATCATCTTGACCGTGCCGCTAGCGGTCGCTGGTGCTTTGTTCGGACTCTGGGCTGTCGGGGCGACGCTCAACATCTATTCGCAGATCGGCATCGTCATGCTCGTCGGGCTTGCGGCGAAGAACGGTATTTTGATCGTGGAGTTTGCGAACCAGCTGCGCGACGAGGGGCTTTCGATCCGCGATGCGCTGGTGGAGGCCTCGATCACACGCTTCCGGCCGATCCTGATGACCTCGCTCGCGACAGCGATCGGCGCGCTGCCCTTGGTGCTCTATGAGGGTGCGGGCGCGCAGAGCAGGCTTGCGATCGGCATTGTGGTGTTCGCGGGCGTGATCTTCTCGACGGCGTTGACGCTGTTCGTGGTGCCCGCGTTTTACGACCTGCTCGCGCGCTACACCCGCTCACCCGGCGCGATCGCGGCAGACATCGCGGCATGGGAACAGGCGAACCCCGGCGTCACCGCTGGTGAGGGGCACGGGCACAAGGTGCCGGCGCCCGCAGGGGAGTGAGAGCGAATACTATTGGCCGTGGATCGTTTCGCCGCGTTTGAGCATGGCGACGAACGTGGCGATACGTTTGGCGCGTGTTTCCGGCTTCTTTGCCGTGCCGACGCGGTAGAGGATTGCGTAGCGGTTTGCGCCTTTCAGCGTGGCGAAGAAGGCTGCGGCCTTTGGGGTAGCGTTTAGAGCTGCTTGCAAGTCCGGCGGAACTTGAGCGGTGCTTGCGGGTGCGTAGGCCGCGTCCCAGCGGCCGTCAGCTTTGGCTGCTTTGATCTCAGCTTCGCCTGCCGAGCGCATACGGCCCGCGGCCGCCAGCTCCAATGCGCGCGTCCGGTTGCGTTCGGACCACTTGCTGCCGCGCTTTCGGGGCGTGAAGCGAATGAGCCAGCTTGTGTCGTCGAACTTGTCGAGTTGCCCGTCGATCCAGCCGTGACACAGCGCGACATCGATAGCCTCGGCCTTCGAGAGGCTTTTCGCGGTGGAATCTTTCTTGGCCAGCTTCAGCCATAGCCCTTTGGACGTGCGCGGTTGCGCTGCGATCCACGTTTCAAACGCGGCTTGGCTCGCGAAGCCGGTGATCGGCAAGCCGGCACGTTCTTTCTCGCGCGTTGTCATCGAACCGGTTCACTCCTTGCCTGCTCTGATATCATTCGTCCGCGATGCCGCGGTCGATCCAGGCGAGGATTGCGGAGGGAAGCGTCCAGCCGATTAGGAAGACGCCCCACAGCACAGCGCTGACCTGGGCGTAGCCGATCGAGGACAGCTCGCGAAGGTCGGCCCAAAAACTCAGCGCGACGAGGCTGATGAAGACCGCGCTGGTCATGAAGATGTACGCGATATGATAGGCGCGCAGGCGCGCGGCAATTTCGCGTTCGTCCAGTTGCTCGTCCGGCGCTTGACCCCAGCGCCAGTACCGCGACATGCGGCTCAAAACCCAAACGCCGACCCAGGCGGAGATCCCCGCGATCAGCGCCTGGATCGACGGCAGGATGATTGCATCGAGAGCGCCGCTCGCGACCACCGCCGCAAGGCACGCGTACGCGCCGTATACGAACGTGACCAGCATGCGGCGCGACGTGTGACCCATTTCGCGGTTGACGAGAAACCTATCCAGTGGAGCCTCCTTTGGCCTTCATGAGTTGGGTGGTTAGGGCTTCGAACGGTTGCAGCGAAAACACCATCTCGACCGGCAAGGCGAAGTGGGTGGCGATTTTGAGCGCAAGCTCCAGCGAGGGGCTGTAATCGCCCCGCTCGAGGTAGCCGATCGTCTGGAAGTTCACCCCGACGGCATCGGCCAAGTCCTTGCGCGAGACACCCCGTTCGGCCCGCAGAACGCTGAGACGGTTGTGTATCATTTGTCGTCCATTTCGTATCCCTTTGGCTACGATATGTACTTTATGCACAACATATACATGTGAAGTCAATACATCCCGTGCGGCAGAAATCTGCGCTTCTCTTGCGATTCGACGGAACAGGCGGCACGAACGACGAGTGAACTGTCTCGCGTGCCAGTTCGGTTTTAGGTGCCCGTCATCGGTAGTTCGGCGGCGGTTGCTGGCGCCGGGCGGTGGAGGAAGGTCAGTTTGTCGGGGCCTACGACGCCGCCGGAGACGATCATGGCCATCGCTTGGTCGGCGGTCATGTCCAGGGGGATCACCTTGTCGGTGGGGACGATTTCCAAGTAACCGCTCGTCGGGTTCGGGGCGGTGGGCACGAAGACGGCGGTGAGTTCGCGGCCGGTGCTCGTCTCCGTGAACGTGCGCATCGCGAAGCCGATGGCGCGCATGTCGGCGTTCGGGAAGTCGATCAGGACGACGCGCTGGACGTTCTCGGATTTGGGCTGAAGTGCCGCCACAACCTTCTTTGTCGAGGAGTAGATCATGTGCACGAAGGGCACGCGCTCAAGCAGGGCTTCGAAACTGCCCAAAAGCTGCTGGCCGATGACGCGGGCAGCGAGCGAGCCGACGAGGTAGATGACGAACAGCGCAAATGCGGTGCCCACGACATAGAGGAACGCTGGGCTTGTCAGCAGATCGGCCAGAACTTTGGGGAGCAGCGGCTCTAGCGTGCTGGTGACCCAGGCGGCCCAGGGGCTGCCGAAGTAGGACAGCGCGTCGAGGATCAGCTTCAGCACGAACCAGACCGCGGCCAGCGGCAGGAGGGTCAAAACGCCCGCGATCAGGTTTTGTTGGATGTTCAACGGCGGCTTCTCCGGCCAAATCGCCTTGAGCGGCAGACTAGCCGTTGAGTCGGGTGGAAAACAACAAACCAGGCCATCGCGGCAGGTGCGGTACACCAAACGCCGAGCGTTTTTGCGGGTGTGTCAGCCCTTTCGTGTTGCGAAGCGGATCGTGTAGGTTTGCCGCCGGATAAAGTGCTCTTTAGGTTTGTCATGACATTGCGTGAAGCCGTTTTGGCGGTTGTTGCAACCGCTGCTTTGCTGTTTTTGCCATCCGCGCTGGCGCAGCCCGCGGATCTTTGGACGGTGACAAACGTCGCTGTCGACGCGACCGGCATCAGTCCCTCCGCCGCTAAAGAAGCGGCGCTTTCGAAGGGCCGGCAAAAGGCGTGGACGGAGGTGTTCCGCCGCGTCACGCCGTCGAGCCAGTGGCAGGCGCAGCCGCCGGTTGCGGACGCCGAGCTTGAGCCGATGGTCAAGAGCTTCGACATCTCGAACGAAAAGCACTCCAGCACGCGGTATCTGGCAACCGTCACGTATGTGTTCAATCCCTCCTCGGTGCGCAACGCACTGCGCAAGAGCGGGACGCAGTTCAGCGAGTCGAAGGCGAAGCCCGTGTTGGTGGTTGCGCTGAGCGGGTCTGCGTGGGCGCCGGATTCGTCGTGGGGTAAGGCTTGGTCGGCGCAGTCGCAACGCGGGCGTTTGGTGCCTGTCACCGTGCCGCGCGGCGACGATCAGGATCGGGCTGCGCTCGCGACGATTTCGAGCGCTGCGGATTGGGCTATGGTGAAGCCTCTGGCCGACCGCTATGGCGCATCGTCTGTGCTGGTCGCGACGGCGGGTAAGAGCGGCAGCGGGCTCGCCATCAACCTCGCGCATATCAAGCCGGATGGTCGCACGCCACGGAGCGGCACCTACGCGCCGCAAGGGACGGAAGACGAGTTCGCACTTGCGAACCGCGCGGCGGGCACGATCGCTGACAGCCTGCAGGAAGATTGGAAGCGCACGACGTCGGTCGACTACGGGCAGCAGGCGTCGCTGAATGTGGGGATCACTTTCAATAGCCTGGCCGAATGGGTCGCCACGAGGCGGGGCCTCGAAAGCGTGAAACTGATCCAGGTTTTGGCGGTCGAGGAGTTGAATATGCGCAACGCCCGGGTCCGTCTCGACTACGTCGGCAAAACGGACCAGTTGCAAACCGCGCTGTCGCAGACCAATTTGTACTTGTCATCCGATGCGCAAGGTAACTGGACGCTGAGCCGTAATGCCGGAGCAACAGCCGCAAACCCAGGCTCGGTGGTTCCTTAAACCGTCGCGCTATGGCCTGACGCCGGCGAACGGCGTCACGGCCGTGCGGTTGGTGCTGGTGCCGTTCATTGCGATCGCGTTGTGGGAAGCACGCTATACGCATGCGTTCTGGATGACGGCGATTGCGGGGGCGTCGGATGCCGTTGACGGCTACATCGCACGCGCTTTCGGGCACAAGTCGCGGCTTGGGGCGTATCTCGATCCGGCGGCGGACAAACTTCTCATACTGACGGTGTTCGGTCTGCTCACCTATCAGGAGCATCTGCCGCTGTGGCTGATGGTGCTGGTGCTCGCGCGCGATATCGCAATCGTGGCGACGGTTGCGGTGTTTACGCGGATGAAGAAGGCGGACTTGCGCATGCAGCCGCTGTTCGTGAGCAAGCTTACGACATTCGCGCAGCTTGCGCTCGTGATCGCGACGCTCGCCGACCTCGCGTTCGCGCTCGGCTGGGGCGACTTGCGGGTGGGGCTCTTGTGGGCGGTGGTGGCGTTCACCTTGGCCTCGTGGGCCGCGTATTTCTTCGAGGCGCTGCGCGCTTTGCGCACGGTGGAAGTCGCGCCGGGGGCGTGAAATACTGCATCGATGTCCTCGTCCCAGCTTCCCTTTCCGTTTGAAGAGCGGCGCAGTTTTGCGCGTGAGGATTTTGTACCTGGCGCGACTAACGAGGGGGCGTTGGCGTTCGTCGATGCCTGGCCTCAGTGGCCACAACGCGTGTGTGCGTTGTGGGGCGCGACGGGGAGCGGCAAGACGCATCTTGCGCACATCTGGCGTGTACAAGCCGATGCGATCGAACTTCGCGAGTTGACACGTGAGGTCGTCGCCGGGCTGCCGGCAGGCCGGGCGTTTCTGTTCGACGATGCGGACAACAGCGATTGCGGCGGTGCGTTGTTTCACTTGATCAACTTCGTCAATCAGACGTCCGGTTGGTTGCTGATGACGGGGCAGGAGGCGCCGCCGCGGTGGCAGACGAACGTGCCCGATCTTCACTCACGGTTAACCGCCGTGCCCGGTTCAGCGTTGGAGGCGCCGGACGAGGCGTTGATTGCGCGGGTATTGCTGAAGCTTTTCGCGGACCGGCAACTTAAGCTTCCCGAAGCCTTAATCGGCTATCTTGCACCCAGGCTTAGGCGCTCGTTTGCCGAGGCGGAACGCATCGTGGTTCTGATGGACACGCTGGCGCTGCAACAAAAACGTAATATATCCGTCGAGATCGGCGCGCAGGCTTTGCGCCAACTTGAGGCCGAGCGTCCGGCTGACAACGGATAAGGGTATGGTCTAGGGTCGCGCCGGCTTGGGGCAAGCCAGTGTTGTTGGGTAATTTGAATGGATAGCACGTCTTCGAAACGCGAAACGCCGGTGACGGCGGCGCCCGCCGCGGCACCGCGGCGAGAGGCGCGCACGAGCGTGAAGCCGATCGATCCGAGGGCGCCGGAGCGGCTCATCAATCGCGAGCTCTCGTGGCTTGCGTTTAACACGCGCGTTCTGGAAGAGGCGAAAAACGAGCGGCATCCGTTGCTGGAGCGGTTGCGGTTCTTGTCGATTTCGGCTGCGAACTTGGACGAGTTCTACATGGTGCGCGTCGCCGGTCTTCGCGGCATGGTGACGGCGAATGTCGGCACGCTGTCGGACGACGGGCGCAGACCGCAGCAACAGCTCGACGCGATCAACCAAACGGCGTCGGATTTGATGGCGCAGCAGCAGCGCGTTTGGCTTGCTTT
>JBJXEH010000174.1:0-5262 GCA_046153995.1 Micropepsaceae bacterium | reverse complement strand
CTGGCGAGCAGGCCTACGATCATGAAGGGGATATTGCGAATACGGATCGTCTTGCCGACGGGATCTTCGCCTTCGGGAAAGAGGTTCGTCGCAACTGTGGCGCCGATCACGGCGACGGGCGCGGCCGAGCGCTCCGCCACGTCGTCGAACGGTTCGCCCGTCTCAAATTTCCAATTGCGGATGCGGAAGTAGTCGGGCGTCGTGCCGGTGATCTGGGTGCTCCAGTTCTGGCCCTCGTTCACGGTTTGCGCGACGCCGTTGTTGATGGGCGCGACGGCCACTACGCCGGCGAGTTCGGCGAGCTCGCGCGCGTCGTCGAGCGTCAGCGTCGGCGCCGAGCCGAAGCCGCCGCGCAAGCCGCCCGAGGTCGTCGAGCCCGACAGGATGATAAAGAGGTTCGCGCCTTGCGAGGAGATCGATTGCTGGACCGAGAGTTCGACGCCGCGGCCAATGGCAAGCATCAGCACGACCGCGCCGACGCCGATGATGATGCCGAGCATGGTCAGGAACGAGCGCATGCCCGTTGAGCGCATCGAGATCAGCGCTTCGGCGACGATCGCGCCCGATTTCATGCTCATGCGGCCAGCCCCTGTTGCACGGGGCCGTCATAGACGATGCGGCCGTCTTTGAATTTCACCAGCCGCTTGGCGTGGGCGGCGATGTCGGCCTCGTGCGTGACGAGCACGATCGTGATGCCGCCGATCGAGTTCAATCCCGAGATGATACGCATGATTTCGCCGGACGAACTGGAGTCCAGGTTGCCGGTCGGCTCGTCGGCGAGGATCAGCGGAGGTTCCATGGCGAGCGAGCGGGCGATCGCGACGCGCTGTTGCTGGCCGCCGGAGAGTTGGTTGGGCCTGGAGCTATAACGGCCCTTCAGGCCCACTTGGTCGAGCAAATCGCGTGCGCGCGGCGCCCAGACGCTGCGGGGCAAGCCGCCGCAAATCATCGGCAGCGCGACGTTGTCGAGCGAAGAGCGGCGCTGCAGCAGGTTGAAGCCTTGGAACACGAAACCGATCATGCGGTTGCGCAGTTCGGCGGCGCGGTTCTTCGTGAGGTCCGTCGTGTCTTCGCCGCCGAGTGCGTACGCACCGCTGTCGGCGGTGTCGAGGCAGCCCAGGATGTTCATGAACGTGGACTTGCCGGAGCCCGAGGGACCCATGAGCGCCACGAACTCGCCCGGATAAATCTTGAGCGAGACTTGGCGCAGCACGGGGACAAGCGCCGTGTAGGACTTGTCGATCCGTTCGACGTGGATCAGCGGCTCGCTCACCGCGGCGGTCCGCCGCCGACGCGAACTTGGCCGCCGCTTCCGTTGCCGCCGCCCGGCGTTTCTTCGCCGGTGATGACTTCGTCGCCTGCTTTCAGATCACCGGCCGCGATCTGCGTGAACTTGCCGTCGGTTAGGCCAGGCGTGACGGGCACGCGCACGGGTTTGCCGGCGCGCAGGACGTGGACGGCATTTCCAACGGTGGGCTTGCGTTCTTCCTTTGCGCCGCCGCGGGCTTTGCCGTCGCCAGGCTCCTTCGGCCGATAGCGCAGCGCGGCGTTCGGCACTTTCAAAACTTGCTTTGCTTCGCCGAGGCGGATGCGGGCGAACGCGGTCATGCCGGGCAGCAGCTCGAAGCTTGGATTATCGACGTCGATGACGGCGTTATACGTGACGACGTTTTGCACCGTCGTCGGGTTCAGGCGCACTTGACGCACGGTGCCGGCGTAGTTTTTGCCGGGGAAGGCATCGACGGTGAACGTCGCGCCTTGGCCTTGCTTGATCGTGCCGACGTCGGCTTCCGACAGGTTCGTGTTGATCTGCATCGAGCGCAGGTTGGGCGATATCCTGAACAGCGTCGGGGTTTGGAAGCTGGCGGCGACCGTTTGGCCGACATCGACGTCGCGCGAGAGCACGACGCCGGCGACCGGCGCGCGGATAACGGCGAAGCCTAGGTTCGTTTCGTCGCGCTTCACGGAAGCCGCGGCAATGGCGGCGTCGGCTTCGGTCGAGGCAACTTGTTGGGCGGCCGTATCCACGTCGTTCTTCGAGGCGCCGCCCGCGTCGAGGATGCTCTTGCGGCGCTCGTAGGTGAGGCGCGCGAGGTGACTGGCCGCTTGCGCCTTCTTCAACTGTGCGCGGCTCGAGGCGAGCGAGGCGTCGAGCAGGCGGGTGTCGAGCTCGGCGAGCACCTGGCCTTCGTCGACGAGTTCGTTGTAGTCGGACTTGACCGCTTTAACGACGCCCGAAATCTGCGTGCCGACGTTGATGACGCTGACCGGATTCAGCGTGCCGTTCGCTTGCGCCACTTGCTGGATGTCGCCGATCTCAGCCTTTGCGGTTTGGTAAGCCGGCGCGGCGGGCGCGGGCGGAAACGCCGTGCGCCACGCGAAGTAGCCCACGCCAAGAACGACCAAGGCGATAAACAGATTACGCCAACTGAGCACGACGTGCTTTAGCCCCCAACCCCGCATTCAGTTAAAGCACGTGTTGGAGCCGCGTGAAGTTGCGATTTTGTGAACGACGCCCAAGGCTTGGCGCATGTTGCACGCGTGCACTCGCCCCAATGGGGAATGTGGTTAGAGCTTTTCGCTCCAGCCGCCACCAAGCACGCGGTACAGGCCGACAATCGCTTGCAGGCGTGCGCCTTTGACTTGCGCCAGCTGGTCTTGCGCTTGGAAGAGCGATTGCTGAGCGTTGAGCACGTTCAGATAATCGACGAGGCCCGCGCGGTATTGCAACTCGGCGATGCGGAAAGATTCTGCCGAGGCCGCTGCAGCTTTCGCTTGCTGACGTTCTTGTTCTTCGAGATTTGCGACACCGGATAGTGCGGTATCGACGTCGGAGAATGCGGTCAGCGCTGCTCGCCGGTAGTTGGTGAGCAATTCTTCGCGCCGCGCCATGGCGAGGTCTTCGCGCGCGGCGAGCGCACCGGCGTCGAAGATCGTTTGCAGAAGCGAGCTCGCGATCTGATAGGCGGCGTTTTGGCCGTTCAAGAGGCCGTTGAGCGCGGTGCTCGCGACACCCGCACTTCCCGTGAGCGAAATCGTGGGCAAGAACGCTGCGCGCGCGGCGCCAACATTGGCATCGGCTGAGGCGAGGTCGGCTTCGGCCTTCTTCACGTCCGGGCGGCGGGCGAGGAGTTCCGACGGCAAGCCCGGCGCGACCGTCGGCGCCTGGAGACCGGCAAGCGTTTGGCTTTGCACGACGAAGCCTTGCGGCGGGCGGCCGAGCAGCAGCGCGAGCGAGGCGGTCGCTTGACGTTCTTGCTGTGCGATCGCGGGCAGCTGCGCGCGCTGCGACGCCACAATGTTCTGCTGCTGCGCCATTTGCAGCGGGCTGATGAGGCCAGCCTTCAGCTGAAGTTCGGTCAGCGAGAGCAGGCGGTCGGCGTTTTCGACGTTCTTCCTCGCGTAGGCCAGACGGTCGCGCAGTGCCAGCACTTGGAAGTAGCTGGTGGCGACACTTGAGACTGTCGTTAGCGCGACGGTTTCCTGGTCGAAGCGGCTGGCGCGGAGCGACGCGTCGGCGCCGCGTGCGCCGGCCATGTTGCGGCCCCAGAAATCGAGCTCGTAGGAGGCGTTGATGTTGGCACCGAGCCCGCGCGTTTTCAGGCCGGGTCCGTGTATGTCGCCGGACTCGTCCGCGCGCAGGCCTGCGCTCAAGCCGGGGAACAACGACGAGCCTGCGATGCGCGCTTGTGCGTCGGCTTGTTCCACGCGAAAGCGTGCCGCAGCGAGGTTCAGGTTGTTCGTCTGCGCGGCGGCGATGAGTGCGTTCAGCTCGCCGCTACCGAAGCCGTGCCACCACGTTTGCGACGGCCATACCGCGGCGTCGGACGGGATCTCTTGGCCCCAGCCCGGCGGCGTGTCGCTTTGGGGCAAGCCTGGGCCGGTGTAGTCGCCGACGCACGCGACAAGCGTGAGCGACAAGCTCCCAACCAGCAAAACGCGCCGCATACGACCCCCAATCCCCACGCTTGTGTTCGCAAGAGGGCAGGGCACAGCGCAAGCCAAAACGCCGTGATGAGTTCGTGTGGCGGTTGTCGTGTGCGGGTCCGTGTTCGCTTCAGCCGCTTAAGGCTGCCACTTGGGTTCGCGTTTTTCGATGAACGCGCCGATGCCTTCTTCGGCGTCGGCTTCGAGCATGTTGCGGGTCATCGTTTCGCTCGCAAAGGCGTAGGCGTCGGAGAGGCCCATTTCGAGTTGGCGGTAGAACGCTTCTTTGCCGATCGCGATCGAGACGCGGGATTTGGCGGCGATCTGATGTGCGAGTTTTAGCGTTTCGGCGTGCAGGTCCGCGGCTGGAACGGCGCGGTTGATAAGACCGATCTCGCGGGCGCGGGCGGCGCCGATCATGTCGCCGGTCAAGAGCATCTCCATCGCCTCCTTGCGCGCGACGTTGCGCGAGAGCGCCACCATCGGCGTCGAGCAGAAGAGGCCGATGTTGACGCCGGGCGTCGCAAAGCGCGCCTCTTCGGAGGCGACGGCGAGGTCGCAGCTCGCGACAAGCTGGCAGCCGGCCGCCGTCGCGATGCCGTGCACTTGCGCGATCACGGGCTTGGGCAGGCGCACGATCGTTTGCATGAGCCGCGCGCACTGCTTCATCAGCCGGTCGTAGTACTGCCGGCCGCGGTCGCCGTCCTGCCAGTGCGGCGTCATCTCTTTGAGGTCGTGCCCGGCGCAGAACGCGGGGCCGTTCGCGGCAATGATGACGACGCGCGTGGTCGGGTCGTGACCGGCGGCGTCGAGCGCGGCTTGCAGGGCGGCCATGAGGCCCTCAGACAGCGCGTTGCGCTGTTGCGGGCGGTTCAGCGTGAGCGTGAGCACGGCGCCATCGCGCGTGGAGAAAATGAGGTCTGACATCGGCCGAGGATAGCCTCCCCCGCCAAAGCGGGGAAGGATTGACGGTATTATGATACCACCTTAGATTTTGTGAGCGTTTTCGCCGCATTTGGGACGCCGTACATTGACTTACGCGTGCGCGCCCCGTACTCACCGCGCCTTCGTTTGAACCCCACTGAAATTCGGACACGCAATGTCGACCTATTCGATGAAGGCGTCGGAGATCAAAAAGGACTGGGTGCTGATCGATGCCGAAGGGCTCGTTCTCGGCCGCCTGGCTGCTGTGATCGCGACGCGCCTGCGCGGCAAGCACAAGCCTGCTTACACGCCCCACATGGATTGCGGCGACAACGTCGTCGTCATCAATGCGGAGAAGATCGTCCTGACCGGCAACAAGATGACGGACAAGATCTTCCACTATCACACCGG
>JBJXEH010000173.1:0-3194 GCA_046153995.1 Micropepsaceae bacterium | reverse complement strand
ACCTTTGCCGGCGTACCGGAGCTTGCGCCCGCGTGGGTCGAGGAACATGCGCGCGATCTGCAGATCGTTGATGTTCGCGAGGAGCGCGAGTTTAACAACGAACTTGGCCATGTTGCGCATGCGCGATTGATACCGCTCGGCCAGTTGGCCACGCGGCTCGGCGAACTCGACAAATCGGCGCCCACCGTCGTCTATTGCCGCTCGGGGGCGCGGTCGGCGCGGGCGACGCTGTTGATGCGGCAGAACGGCTTCGAGCGGGTCGCGAATCTGAGCGGCGGTATGCTGCGCTGGCGCGCCCTGGGGCTTTCCGTGGGTGCGTGAGTGGGCCGCAGGAAACGGCTGTTTTGCCAGCCTTTCGGGGCTTGCGTCGCGCGCCCCGGCCCTATAGAAACCGCCGTTCCGCGCCCTTCGTCTATCGGTTAGGACTCAAGATTTTCAATCTTGCAAGAGGGGTTCGACTCCCCTAGGGCGCGCCACTCCTTCAAGCAAACGCCGCGTCGCGGATCATCGCTTGGACGCGCAGGTTTCCGTTCCACTCTTCTGCTTTCAACGACGCTGCGATGTGCAGCGGACGGCCTTTGCTGTTGAGCAGCGTGGGGCCGAGTTCGGATTGCAGCGCGCGGAAGGCGATGGCGTTCAGGCGGGCTCCGTCTGCGGAGGTTAAGACGCAACGGACGTGCTGCTCGCCGACGATGGCGGCGAAGTTCACTTTCACAGCGGGGATCGCAAACAACGGCTCCGGATTGCCCGCGCCGAAGGGTCCGCAGCGGGCGATGAGTGCGCAGAGGTCTGCGGTAGCGCCGCCCGGCGAAACGGCGCCGTCGAGCGTCAGGTGTTTGCCTTCGGCGGAGGTGGCGCAATCGGCGCCGAGCGCCTGCCCAAGAAACGCGGCGAGCGCTTCCATGCGTGTGGGTTCGATTGTGAGGCCCGCCGCCATCGCGTGGCCGCCGCCGTTAATCAGGATGCCGGCCTCGCGCGCGGCGACGATGGCGGTGCCCAGATCGACGCCGTTGACGGAGCGGCCGGAGCCTTTGCCGACGCCGTCGTTGATCGCGATCACGATGGCAGGTTTGCCATAGCGCTCTTTCAGTCGGCCGGCGACGATGCCGATGACGCCGGGGTGCCAGCCTTCGCGGCCGATCACAATAACGGGGGCGCCCCGAACGCCCAAGTCGTGTTCGACCACTGCGATGGCTTCGTCGAGGACGGCTTGTTCGATCTCGCGGCGCTGTTGGTTCAATACGTCGAGTTCGCGCGCGATATCCGCCGCTTCGGCAGCGTCGTCGGTGGAGAGTAACCGCGCGCCCAGATCGCACCGCCCTACCCTGCCGCCCGCATTGACGCGTGGACCGAGCACGAAGCCCAAGTGATAGGGCTCAAGCGCGTTCTTCAAGCTTGCTACATCCATCAACGCGGTGATGCCGGCGACGGACTCGCGCGCGCCGACGAGGCCGCGCATGACGAACGCGCGGTTGACACCCGTGAGCGGCACGACGTCGGCGACCGTGCCGAGCGCCACGATGCTCAACCACTTGCGCAGATCCGGCTCCTCGCGGGTGCCGAACCAGCCGATGTCGCGGAGCGTTCGGTTCAACGCGACGCAGAGCAAGAACGCCACACCCACCGCTGCGAGCTGGCCCAAGCCCGACGTGTCGTCGTGGCGGTTCGGGTTTGCGATCGCGAACGCTTCGGGCAGCGTTTCACCGGGCAAATGGTGATCGCAGATAACAACGTCCGCGCCCTCGGCCTTCGCGGCGGCGAGCGCCGCGTGCGCCTGCGTGCCGCAATCGACGGTGACGATGACCTTCGCACCGTCCCGCGCGAGCTTCGTCATCGCGGGGATGTTCGGGCCGTAGCCTTCGCTAATCCGATCCGGGATGTAGATAACGGCATCTGCGCCCACGCCGCGGAGATAGCGTGCGAGCAACGCCGACGAGGTCGCGCCATCGACATCGTAGTCGCCGAAGATTGCGATGCGCTCTTGCCTCTGCACCGCATCGGCGAGGCGCGCGGCGGCGGCGTCCATGTCTTTGACGATGCTGGGGTTCGGAAGGTCGGTCTTCAGCGACGGGTTGAGGTAGCTCTCCGCGTGCGCCGGATCGACGCCGCGGCCGGCGAGCAGGCGGCCAACGATCTCCGCCGTCTTCAGGCGTTGCGCGAGGGCGAGTGCCCGCGAGGGATCGTGCGCGCGCTCCACCCACCGCCGGCCGAGCGCCGAGCGCGCGACATTGAGGTAGGCGGGCTCGTCAGCGGTGAGGTGCTTCGCGGTTGCAGTCATTTTCCTATTGTTGCCGGTCTTCGCAGTTGGCGGGAGTGGCCGTGGCGGTCGAGCAGGACTTCTGCGGTGGACAACCCCCAAGGGGGGTACCCGGTCAGAATTCCGACGAACAACCCCATGTACCCCAAAGTTAGGTGGCGAAAACGCGGCCGCGTGCTGTGAAATCCTGGCTTGGCTGGCAGGCTGGGCTGCACCGCTTCTAGCTTCGGTTTTCATGGAGCCACCGGGGTTTTGTTAGGTGACGATGATATAGCACAAAACAAGAACAAACACAACGGCACCCGGGCGCACTGGCACGGCCCGCCGCACTCGCGGTAGTTTCCAAATTTATGGTTTTATGGTTTTATGGGTTTCGTATATGGGTTTCGTATTTGAGGGCCGCAAAACATGAAGACGACCATCGAAGTCCCGGACGCGCTTTACCGCCGCGCGAAGGCCGAGGCGGCGCAACGCGGCCGCAAGCTTAAGGACTTGGTCGAGGAGGGCTTGCACCTTGTTCTCAGCACGCCGCGCAAGCCGAAGCGCTCGCGGCTTGCCCGCTTGATGGAACGCGCGCGCGGCAGCGTGGCGTCGGACACCGCCGATCTCGCGAGCAATCCGAAGCACTTGAAAGGCTTCGGCCGTGACGCGCGCGATCGTTGATACCGGGCCGCTCGTCGCCTTCTTCGATCGATCGGAACGTCACCACGACTGGGTCGCCCAGCGCGTCGAGGCGCTGGAGGCGCCGCTGCTCGTGTGCGAACCCGTGCTCACGGAGGCGTCCTATCTGCTGTCCCGCTTCCCGAAAGCCCAAGACACGCTGCTCGAACTCTTCCAGAACGGCGCGCTCGCCATGGCGTTTCGCGTCGAGGATCATGTCGAAGAACTGCGGAAGCTGCTGCGCAAGTATCGCGACACGCCGATGTCGCTAGCCGAT
>JBJXEH010000172.1:0-20140 GCA_046153995.1 Micropepsaceae bacterium | reverse complement strand
CTCGACGCGCGCACGCAACGCGGCAGGTCCAGCGACCACCCGCGCCCGGGTGAGCGCCAACCGCTCCCACGTCCAAGCTTCGTCAGCCTGGTACTTCGCAAACGTCTCGAACGACACAGCAACGGGCCCCTTGTTGCCCGACGGGCGCAGCCGCATGTCGACGTCGTAGAGATCGCCCTCACCCGTCATCACCGTCAGCGCCGAAATCAACCGCTGCGACGCCCGCGCGTAATAGAGGCTCGGTGCCAACGGCCGCCCACCATCCGACCCAGCCGCGTCTTTCGCGTGATCGTAGACGAAGATGAGGTCGAGATCGGACGCCGCCGTCATCTCCCGCCCGCCAAGGCGGCCCATCGCGATGACCACCATCCCGCCATCAGCGACGCGACCATGTGCAGCCGCCGTCGCGTCCATCACCGCTGCATCGAGCGCCACGATCGCAGCTTCCGCCACATCCGCAAACGCAGTGCCCGCCTGAACGCCATCGACCTCGCCGCGCAGCAGTTGCAACCCAACGCGGAACTGCTGATCTTTCGTCCAGCGCCGCGCTACGTCGAGCTTGTCCTCAAACGTCCTCGCCCCCTTCATCAGCGGCGCAAGGCTTTCAGAAAGGTCCGCCAGCGTAGGCTGATCCTGCAAGAAATCGACATCGATCAGCACGTCGAGCAACCCCGGCCTCACCGCCAGATGATCCGCCAACCGCGGCGCCGTCCCCACGATCTCCGCAATCAACCCCAACAGCCGGGGGTTCGAATAGAGCAGCGCAAACACCTGCACGCCCGACGGCAGCCCGCTCAAGAACTTGTCGAACCGCGTGAACGCAATGTCGGGGTTGGCAGTCCCGCCCAACGCCTGCAGCAGCAACGGCATCAGCGCCGTTAGCTTCTCCCGCGCCTTCTCGCTTCGCGTCGCTCGGATACGCCCGTGATGCCACCCGCGGATCGTCGCCGACAAAGCCTCGGGCTGCGAGAACCCAAGCTTGCGCAGCGTCGCGACGGTTTCCGGATCTTCGTCAACGCCGGTGAAGACGAGGCTTCCCGTCTCCTCCGACAACGACGGCTTACCCTCAAACAGCTTCGCGTAGTGCGACTGC
Source organism: Micropepsaceae bacterium (assembly GCA_046153995.1). Lineage (GTDB taxonomy): Bacteria > Pseudomonadota > Alphaproteobacteria > Micropepsales > Micropepsaceae > SZUA-430. The sequence goes on along the minus strand of JBJXEH010000172.1, from coordinate 19,047 downwards.
ACCCTCATTAGATGATCGCGCAGCGTATCGGCGAACGTCTGCGTCTCCACAAAGCCCATAAACCGCGCGACGTTGCTCAAGCCATCAGCAGTCTTGGGCATCGAATGCGTCTGCTCGTCCTCGACCATCTGCAAGCGGTGCTCGAGCGTGCGCAAGAACGCGTAGCTTTCTGCCAAGTCAGCGCGCGTCTCTTCGGCGATGATGTTGCGTTGAGCCAGCGCTTGCAGCGCCTCAACCGTCCGCGACCGCCGGAGCGACGGTATCCGCCCACCCAAGATCAGCTGCTGCGTCTGCGCGAAAAACTCGATCTCGCGGATGCCGCCGCGGCCGAGCTTGATGTTGTGCCCCGCGATCGCCACCTCGCCGTGCCCGCCATGCGCATGGATCTGCCGCTTGATCGAGTGAATGTCTTCGATCGCCGCATAGTCCAAATACTTGCGCCAAACGAACGGCTCCAGCGTCGCGAGGAACGCCCGCCCCTCGGCCACGTCGCCAGCGCAGGGCCGTGCCTTGATCATTGCGGCGCGTTCCCAATTCTGCCCCATCGTCTCGTAGTAGCTCTCCGCCGCGCGCGTAGAGACCGCGATCTGCGTCGATCCCGCATCCGGCCGAAGCCGCAGATCGCAACGGAACACATAGCCGTCCGCCGTCGCCTCCTGCATCAGCGCCACCGCCGACTGCGTGAGACGCACGGCAAACTCCCGCGGCTCCACGTTGGCGGCGACCGGCAGCCGCTCGGCGTTAAAGTAACAACTGAAGTCGATGTCGGAAGAGTAGTTCAGCTCGTGCGCGCCGTACTTCCCCATCGCGAGGAAGAAGAGCGCACTATCCTCCGCCGGCTCGATCGTATCGGCAGGCGCAAATCGTCCCCGCCCGATCGCCTCGATCATCGCATAGCGCAACGAAGAAACGAGGCACGCATCCGCAAGCCGCGTCAACGCCTCCGTCGTCTCGTCCAAATCCCAAACGCCGCCGAGATCGGCGAGCGCAATCAACAGCGACGCCCGGCGCTTCACCTCGCGCAAGCGACGCATCATGTCGCCGCGCGAAGGCGTGTCTTCGAACCGCACGCTAGTCAGCATCGATGCCAGCGCAATCCGCGGATCGCCGGAAAGATCGCGCTCCAGATTGTCAGCCTCACGCTCAAGCAACCGCGACAGGTACGGACTGTTCGACGCGGCGGCACCGATCAACTCCCGCAAAGCCCCCTCGCCCGCGCGCTCACCTAGCGCCTCGAGCGTACGCGCCGCCCGCGCCGCATCGAACATCTGCGGCAGGCGCGAAATCCGCGAAGGGAATGGTCCGCTCATCGCCACCGTTGTGCCCCAAGCTCGCGCCAAAAAGAAAGCGGCCTGAGCGTCGCCGCTCAAGCCGCTTCCAACGTCCGCTTGACGTTCAGGCTTAGATGATGCCCGCCGCCGTCTTCAGCGTCTTCGCCGGACGGAAACGCAGCTTCTTCGAAGCCTTGATCTTGATTGCTTCGCCGGTCCGCGGGTTACGGCCCATGCGCGCGGGGCGCTTGGCAACCGTGAAAACGCCGAAGTTACCGATCGGGAGCTTTCCACCGCCCTTGAGGCCCTTCAGGCTGGCTTCGATCGTGCCGAACACCAATTCGATCACGCGCTTGGCTTCCGCCTTGGGCAGGTCTCCGCCACGTTTGGCGACGGCGAGGATAAAGTCCGATTTGCTCATTTGGGTTATGCCCCTCAACTTGGGTGTGGGTTTGCGCGACCTCGAAATGAGATCAGCGATGCACTGGGTCTAACAGAGAGAGTTTAAGCAATCTACAAAATTGCATCGTTTTACCTGGGTTTTTTGCTCATCGACGGCCGGAAAGTGTTTGTTTCAGCCAATTTCTGGGTATCAGTTGCGAAAAAACGTGGTGCCATATTGCAATTTGCGCGACACCGAGGCTTCTTCTCTCGCTTCCCCCGATTCGCAGATGCTTTTCGAGCAGCCCCTGCTCTATACGAGAGGCGGCGACTCAGCCTGTAGCACGCGGGGAAAAGATCATCGATGACGGGAGCTGTTGGCGCGGCCGCACCACAACGGATTACACGCGCGGGCCAACTCGGCTGGGCCTTCTATCAGCTCGCGAGCAGCCCCTACTTCGTCATCGTCAATATCTTCGTCTTCAACGCGTACTTCCAAAAGCACGTCGTCGGCGACAACGTGCAGGGCCAGGTCATCTGGGGCTACACGCAAGCGCTTGCCGGCGTGATGATCCCGTTGCTAGCGCCAATCTTAGGCGCACTGGCCGACGCCTACGGCCCGCGCAAACCGGGCCTCATTTGGTTCTCCGTCGCCGCAATCCCCGCGATGATCGCGCTCTGGTTCGTGACGCCGGGCGAAGTAGCGCTGGGGTTCACCGCCATCGTCGTTGCCGCGGTCGCGATGGAATGCGCCTCGCTCTATCACAACGCCATGCTGACCAGCGTCGCGACGGAGCGCAACGTCGGCTTCATCAGCGGCCTGGCCTACAGCTTCGACTACATCGGCAGCGTCAGCGTTTTCCTGCTCTGGCTCACACTTCCCGCGCTTGGGCTCCTGACACTTCTCGACGGCCCCTTCGCCCACGAACGGCTCGCAGGCCCGCTGGCAGTGCTGTGGCTGCTCGTCTTCTCGATCCCGCTCATACTCTTCACACCCGACGTGCCGCGCTCCGGTCTCTCGGTCATGGGCGCAATCCGCAAAGGCCTAAACCAGCTGGGTCACACGATATCCCGCGTCAGGCACTATAAAAACCTCGCAAGCTACCTCGTCATCCGTGCGATCTACGCCGATGGGATGAGCGCGGTGTTCTCGTTCCTGGCAGGTTACTTAAGCGGCGTCTTCGGCTGGGAAACGATGAAGATCGGGCTCTATGCCTTGATCGTGCTCACCGTACCGATTTTCACGTCGTTCGCCGCCGGCTGGATCGACGACAAGATCGGCTCGAAACGAGCAATTCAGATCAGCCTGACGATGTTCACGCTCGCCGTCGCAGGCTCGATCTCCACGACGCCAACGGAGTACTTGTTCTTCTTCCCCATAACCGACGCGATCCGAAACGAACAGCTACCGCTCATCGGCCCGCTGCTGAGCATCTTCGGTTTCACGCAGTTCGCCGAACAGGTCAGCCTCACATTCTCTCTGATCGGCGGCGCCTTCGTCGGCCCGGTCTTGGCGTCGAGCCGCACGATGGTCGCCCGCCTCGCGCCGCCATCGATGATTTCGGAGGTCTACGGTCTCTACACGCTGACCGGAAAGGCAACCGCGTTCGCGGCGCCGTTCCTCGTCGCGGTCGTCACGTCGGTAACACTGAACCAGCGGGCAGGCTTTGCCGTGATCCTTGTGTTTCTGGTTCTGGGGCTCGTTGGCCTTTGGTGGGTGAAGGAAGAACGCGCCGAGGCGGCGCCGCGATAGCAACCGGCGCCTCCTCGAACTCGGGGAACGACAACGTCGCGAGCAACCCTGGCTTTGCGTCTTCCAGCTTGATCGTCGCGTCGTGCATCCGCGCAACGGCCGACACGAGGCTCAAACCCAAGCCGGAGCCCGGCGTGTTTCGTGAGCGTTCCAGCCGTACGAACCGGTCGAGCACGCGCTCGCGATCGGCCTCAGGAACACCAGGTCCTGTATCGCGTACGAAGAACGCAGGCCGGTGGCTGCGCGGATCGACACTCGCCGACACGGTAACGGCCCCACCCTTCGGCGAGTACTTCAAAGCATTCTCGACAAGGTTCGCTGCCGCCCGCGCGAGCAGGCTGCGATTGCCGCGAACCATAACCTTTGCAGGCGCCACGAACTTCAGCGAGATCCCACGATCCTCCGCCGCCGGCTCATAAAGATCGGCCACGTCATGAATGATCTCGCTTAAATCGACCGGTTCCAACGTGTCGCGATGCGCGCCGGTCTCGGCCTCCGCGATCAAGAGCAGCGAATTGAACGTCGAGATCAACCCATCCGCCTCCTGAATCGCGCTTTCCAGCGCGACGGCGGTTTCCTCGTTCGACTGATGCCCGATCATCGCGCCTTCAAGCTTGTTGCGCAGCCGGTTCAACGGCGTGCGCAGATCGTGCGCGATATTGTCGGCAACCTCGCGCATGCCCATCATGAGCCGTTCGATCTGCTCCAGCATCTGATTCAGGTTGTTTGCAAGATCGTCGAGTTCGTCGCGGTTGCCCATCACCGGCACGCGCCGCGTCAGGTCGCCCGACATGATGTCCCGGCTCGTGCGGTTGATCGCCTCCAACCGCCGCAGCACGTTGCGGCTGATCCAAACGCCGCCAACGACCCCGATAAGACCCGTGATCCCGATCGCCCACATCAAGGTCGAGCGGATCGCATCGCCGATCGCGCTTACTTCTTTTGTGTCGCGCCCAACCAACAGCCGGTAGCCGCCGGACAGGGGAACCTGAATGGCCCGCCCCGGACGTTGCTCGCGGTCGGGATCATCCTCGCGCTGATAGGTGAAATTGATCCAGTCGCGGTCCGTCGCAACCGCGTCCGGCGGCCAACGCGACAGGTTGCCCGCCAATGGGACGTCACCGATTGTGAGGAGATAAAGACTGTTACGCAGACTTTGGCGCGCCGACCGCTCGACGATGAGCGCGCGCAAACCCGGTAACTGGTTGCGTTTGTACTGTTCGCCGAGACCTTGCACCTCAGCCTTGATCGTCTCGTCCGACAGCGTCGCTAACGATCCAGCCGTTCGCCAATAGATGAACCCCAGAACCAAAAGCACCGACACGGCGAAGAGCAGCAGGTAGGCGAAAGCCAACCTGAACGTCGCCGTGCGGAAGACGTCAAGAAAGCGCACGGAGCGAGTATCCGGCGCCGCGCACCGTGTGCAGAAGCGCCTCGTTGAAGCCCTTGTCGATCTTCGCGCGCAGCCGCGAGATATGCACGTCGATCACGTTCGTTTGCGGATCGAAGTGATACTCCCAAACATTCTCAAGAAGCATCGTGCGCGTGACCACCTGCCCCGCATGCCGCATCAGGTATTCCAGAAGCAAAAACTCGCGGGGCTGAAGGTCGATCCGCTGCCCGCTCCGCGTCGCGGTCCGCGACAAAAGATCGAGCTCCAGATCGCCGACGCCAAGCTTCGTCGTAATCGAATCCGTCCCATTCCGGCGCACCAACGCGTCGATACGGGCGAGCAGCTCGACGAACGCATAGGGTTTCGCCAGATAGTCGTCGCCGCCGGCACGCAAGCCCTTCACGCGATCGTCCACTTCGCCAAGTGCACTCAAGAACAAGACCGGCGTCTTGTTGCCCTCATCGCGCATACGGCGCACCATCGACAACCCGTCGAGCCGCGGCATCATGCGATCCACGACCGCGACGTCATAATTACCGGCCATGGCGAGGTGCAAACCGTCCTCGCCGTCGCCGGCATGATCGACGATATGACCGCTCTCCTTCAGGCCGCGCGTCAGATACGCAGCCGCCTCGCGGTCGTCTTCAACAACCAAAATTCGCATCGGTAATCAGCGTCCTCTGCTGGGGGTTAAGGACGAGGGGGCGGATATGCTTCCGCCCCCGAAACGTCGTTCCGCCTATTTGATTTTGACGGGCACATAGACCCGCTGGTTCGCTCCGCGTTCGACGAACAGCAGAACCGACGGCCGCTTCTGCGCCTTCGCTTGGCTAACCGCAGAACTCACGTCCGTCACCGCGCGCACTTCGTTGCCGCCGATGGCGACGATGCGGTCGCCGGGCCGCAAGCCGCGCTCGGCCGCATCGCTGTCCGGATTGACCTCAGTGATCAGAACGCCCTTCTCGCCGCCGTCAAGACCGAACTCCTGCCGCACGATCGGTGTGATCGCCGTGAGCCCTAAGCCCAACGCCGAAACCGAAGCCTGCCCTGGTTTGCCGTCCGAACCGCTGCCGCCTGTGCGCGGGTCGAGCTTCGAAAGCTTCTCCTGGTCCGGACGCTTGGCGATCGTCACCGTGATCGTCATTTCCTTGCTGTCGCGCCAGACGAGGAACGACGCGGTCTCGCCCGCGCGCAACGCACCGACACGGCGCGTCAAATCGCGGTTGTCCTTCACCTGGGTACCGTTCATTTTCAGAACGACGTCGCCTTGTTTGAAACCGGCTTTCTGCGCCGGGCTGCCGTCGATCACTTCGGCAACGATCGCCCCGTTCGCATTGGGCAAGCCCAGCGCCTGCGCCGCATCTTCGCTCAAGCTCTGGATTTGAACGCCAAGCCAGCCGCGCGTAACGGTGCCCGACTTCTTCAGCTCTTCGACGACCCGCTGCACCGTGCCGGACGGGATAGCAAAGCCGATACCCGCACTCGTACCCGACGGCGAATAGATCGCCGTGTTCATGCCGATCACGCGCCCCGACATGTCGAACGTCGGACCGCCCGAGTTGCCGCGGTTGATCGCGGCGTCGATTTGCAGGTAATCCGTATACGTCGTACCGCCGACGTCGTCGCGGCCACGCGCCGAAACGATGCCGGCCGTCACCGTACCGCCGAGACCGAACGGATTGCCGACCGCCAGCACCCAGTCACCGACGCGCACGCGGCTGTCATCGGCGAATGTCACGGCGGGGAACCGGCTGCCTTCGATTTTGATGAGAGCGACGTCCGTCAACTCGTCACGGCCGATCAACTTGGCTTTGTTCTTCTTACCGTCAGCGAACGTGACTTCGATTTCGGTCGAGTTCGCGACAACATGGGCGTTCGTAACGATGTAGCCCGACGAGTCGATGACGAAACCCGAACCTTGCACCTCGCCGCGCGGCCGGCTGCGCTGGTTCGGTCCGCCGGGGGCGCCTTTGCGATACTTCTCGAAGAATTCGCGCAGCGACGGCGGAAGGTTTTCCAGGTCTTCTTCGGACGGTTCTGCCTCGGCGCTGCCACCCGTCACCTTTGCCTTCAAACTCACAACCGCAGGCGCAACGCGCTCCACGATATCGGCCAAGCTCGGCATGTAACCGCTGGCACCCAGCATCATCGGCGCCGGCGCAGCCGCCGGAAGCGACGCGACGGCCGCGGCAGGATTCGCGACAGCCGGTGGCCCGCCTCCGCCCCACACGAACCCGGCAGCGACGCCGGCCGTCATGGCCAAGACGAGCGCTGCAGCGCTCACCACCAGAACGCGGGTGCGAGGCTGGGTTGCGGGGACGGCTTCAGACGAAGCAGCATCGGCGGACATCGACTTCTCCTTGGGGAAACTGACTTGGGGTAGCCCGCCCCATCCGGGGGCTCCACCTGCGCGAGTATATACGAGGCCGAAGATGGCTTAAATCTGTCGGACGAATTAACTTGCTGTCATGAGCAACAGCGGCAGAATCCAGCCGCTTTAGGGAACCTTCGGCGGCGCGCCATTCTTCCATAAGCCGCGGTCCTTAAGGCTGCGTGCAACCTCAGGCGGCATGTAGTTCTCATCGTGCTTGGCCAAAACCTTGTCGGCGGCAAACACGCCGTCCGCCCGGAACGCCCCGGTCATCACGACACCCTGCCCCTCGCGGAACAAATCCGGCAGGTCGTTCGAGTACGTCACCGCAACTTCTTCGGCGTTATCGGTGACCTTGAAACGCACCTCGACCCCACCCGGACGCTGAATGCTGCCCGCCAAAACCAACCCACCCAGATTGATCACCTTCCCCGCCTCAACGTTGCGCGCCTTCGCCTCGCTCGGCGAATAAAAATAGAGAACGGAATCGCCAAGCGCGAAAACGACTAGCACCGTTGCAAGCGTTGCAGCGCCCAAAGACGCGATGAGGAATGCAAAGCGGCGCTGACGGCGGGTCATGACGACAGGCATATAGTCAGCCGCACGATCTGAGCAAGTCTCTAGCCCTGAACCAACCGTGCGGCGAAAAACCCATCTGTCACGTCGCGCGCAGGCGTCAAATCGAGCGTCGCATCGACCCGCCATCCGGGATGCCGGGCGATGAACGCATCGACCTGCTCAAGCCGTTCGCAGGGCAAAACGGAGCAAACCGCAAACACCAACCGCCCGCCGGACCGCACAAGCTCGGCGGCACGATCCAGCAACTGTACTTGCGCCTTGCGGTAGCTTTCGAGGCGCGCGGCATCCAACGTCCACTTGGCCTCCGGATTGCGCCGCCACGTACCACTGCCGCTGCACGGCGCGTCGACGAACACGACGTCCGCGCCGGATACCACAGCGCCGTAAGGATTGCCCGCCTGCTCGACGATCGTGGCGCCAGATCGCGCAATCCGCGGTTCGCTGTGCCTGAGCCGCCCCGCGTCGATATCGCAAGCAATCACACGTCCGCTGTTCGCCATAGCCGAAGCAAGCGCCAGCGCCTTGCCGCCCGCGCCTGCAGCCAAGTCGATAACCGTCTCGCCGGGCCGCACACCGCAAAGCGCAACAGCGCGCTGCGACGCCTCATCCTGAATCTCGAACCGGCCTTGCGCGTAGGCGGCAAGAGCCGTGACCTTCGCATCCACGCCCGCTGCGACGCGCAAGCCGTGAGCGGTGTTCGCGAGCTCCACCGCTTCAATGCCCGCATCCCCAAGCTCGCGCAGGACGTCCTCGCGCTTGGCCGTCAACGCATTGACCCGCAGATCGAGCGGCGCACGCCCGTTCAAGGCACGCATCTCGCGTTCAAGCGCATCACCGAATGCCAGCGCCAACTGCGGGTGCAGCCATTCCGGATAATTCAGCAAGACCCACGGATCGCGCGACACTTGCGCCGCCGCCACCTGCGCACGCTCCGGCTCGCTCAAAGCACCAAGCGCATGTGAACCATCGGCGGCGAGCGCCGCAATCGCTTCGACATCCAAACCATCGACAACCGAAAGCGAACCAATCACGAGCGCCCGCGCATCGTTGCTTTGCATCCGAAACGCACACTCGTTCCGTTGCCGCAGAACCGCATAGACGCGCGCCGCTATCGCTGCACGATCCTTCGATCCCGCAAACCGGTGCGCCTTACCCCAGCCCACCAGCGTACGATCCGCCGCCGCCTTGCGCGCGAAGATCTCGGTCAAAACCTCCGCCGCAGCGGCAAGGCGCGCTCCAGGTGTCAGATGGCTAACCCGACATCGGATAGTTAGGCGACTCGCGCGTCACCGAAATCGAGTGCGGATGGCTTTCGCGCAGACCCGCAGCCGAAATACGCACGAACTTCGCGTTCGCCTGGAAGTCCGCAATCGACTTTGCGCCCGTGTAGCCCATCGAAGCGCGTAACCCGCCAACCAACTGATGCACGACGCTGGAGATCGGCCCCTTGTACGGCACCTGACCCTCGACGCCTTCCGGCACTAGCTTCAGCGTATCGTTCACCTCCGCCTGGAAGTAGCGATCCGCCGACCCGCGCGCCATCGCACCGAGCGAGCCCATACCGCGATACGACTTGTAGGACCGGCCTTGATAGAGAAACACCTCACCCGGGCTCTCATCCGTTCCCGCAAACAGCGAACCCAGCATCGCGCAATCTGCACCCGCCGCAATAGCCTTCGCGAAGTCGCCCGAGTATTTGATGCCGCCGTCCGCGATCACCGGCACGCCGCGCGGCCGCGTCGCGCTGGCCACGTTCACGATTGCGGTCAGCTGCGGCACGCCCACACCGGCAACCATCCGCGTCGTACAGATCGATCCGGGCCCGATGCCGACCTTGATCGCGTCCGCACCTGCATCCATGAGCGCCGTCGCCGCTTCCGCTGTCGCAACGTTACCTGCAATCACCTGCGTCTCGTTCGACATCCGCTTGATCTTGGCGACCGCCTCGATCACGCGTGCCGAGTGCCCATGCGCCGTATCGACGACGATCACATCGACGCCGGCCGCCAGCAACGCCTCAGTCCGCGCAATTCCATCCGCACCAACCGTGGTCGCTGCACCAACGCGCAACCGCCCTTGAGCATCTTTCGCCGCATTCGGATGCGACTCCGCCTTCTCGATGTCCTTCACGGTAATGAGGCCGATACAGCGATACTGATCGTCGACCACCAGCAGCTTCTCAATGCGATGCTGGTGCAGCAATCGCTTCGCCTCGTCCATGCCGATACTCTGACGCACGGTGATAAGCTTTTCCTTCGTCATCAGCTGCGAGACTGGCTGCCGCAAATCGGTCGCGAATCGCACGTCGCGATTGGTCAGGATTCCGACGAGTTTGCCCGTCTTCGGCTCGACCACCGGAATGCCCGAGATCCGATGCGTCTCGCGCAGCGTCCGCCCTTCAGCCAACGTCGCGTCTGGCGAAATGGTGATCGGATTGAAGACGATGCCGCTCTCGAACTTCTTCACTTGGCGCACATGCGTCGCCTGCTCTTCCGGCGTCATGTTGCGGTGAATGACGCCCATGCCGCCCGCCTGCGCCATCGCGATGGCGAGCCTGGCTTCCGTCACCGTATCCATCGCAGCCGACAACAGCGGCACCGCGAGTTCGATCGTTTTCGTGAGTTTTGTGCGCGTGTCCGCCTGTCCCGGCAACACGTCGGACGCGCCCGGCACAAGCAGGACGTCGTCAAAAGTCAGAGCTTCTTGGAGCTGCAAGCCGATCCCTTTCTCAAAAACTGACACTCGGGATTCGAGTTGCGACGTGCATGTACCGGCGCCACGCATGCTTGTAAAGCGCGGCACAATGACCGCTCAGTAAAACCAAGCGCTTCCCCCCTTGAGGGGGAAGCTGTCGAGCCCAAAGGGCGAGACTATGGGGGGCAGTCGCGCACGAGCACCACATCCCCCCATTCCGCCTTCGCCAAGGCTTCGGCGGACCAAGTGCACAAACAGACCCGCCGAAGCTTTAGCGAAGGCGGGCCGTCTCGCGGCGTCGCCGCTCGCCACCTTCCCCCTCAAGGGGGGAAGGGCTAGACGTCTGTTGCATGGGCTCGATCCACCTTTCCCCGCTCGCCGATCTTGCACGCGAACTTGCGCGTGCCGGGAACCTCCGCGACTTCGTCGAGACCGGTACGTTCATCGGCCACGCCATCGGCTGGGCTTCACGCACATTTGAGCGCGTGTGGACGGTCGAGCTGAACCCGCAATATCTAGCCCAAGCGAAGGTCGCCAATCCGGGCCTCGCAAACGTCACCTACCTGGAAGGCGACTCGGCAAGCGAACTGCCCAAGCTCGTGAGCCAACTGCCCGGCCCCGCTCTCTTCTGGCTCGACGCGCACGCAGGCGCCGGCTACTTCGCCGACCACGACATCTGCCCGCTCGTTCAGGAACTGGAGACGGTTCTTGGCAGCCCGCACGATCACTGCATCCTGATCGATGACGCCCGCGCGTTCCTGGCGCCGCCGCCGCCACCGTTCGACTACCGGAAATGGCCGTCGCTCGATCAAATCTTCGCGGCCGTCGCGAAACGTCCCGGCTACAATATCGTGGCGATTGCAGACGTTTTGATCATCGTGCCCGAAAAGCACCGCGCTCTGGTCGCGCAGTTCTGCTTTGCTATCCGGCCCAAAATTTGATCCAGTTGACTGACAAAGTGTCAGCGCGCCACCCAAGTGCGCGCGGAGGAAACGATGCGCCGTTTAGTGGGTGTTCTACTCGCCGCCGCCATTGTGGGCATCGGGGCCGGTCTCGCCATCGGCGCCGACAAACCCAAAGCGCCTGACGCGCCGAAGTCGCGCGAAGACTGGCCGGTCGAAAAGGTGCTGGTTATCGGCCGCCGCGGCAACCCGCGCGACTGGTTCGTGAACCACACGTTTCGCGGCATGGAAGGATTCGCCGACGGCTCGTCGCCGCCTGGCGCCACCGAAACGCGCACTGAGTATCCCTTCCAGATCTACTACGCCGCGAACGGCACACTGGAAGCGCGGTTCCGCCGCCTGGGCGCGCGCACCCCGCACGCCGACATCACCGAACTTGACTACGTCGAGAACGGCACCTGGCGCATTAACGAAGAAGGCGACCTCTGCCAAACGATCCCGAAGGTCGGCTGGGGCACGGAGGTCTGCTATTGGTTCGACCGCAAAGGCAGCCGCATGGCCCTCTATTACACCGCCTGCGGCGCGTTTAATCGCTGCTACCCGGGGCGGCTTGGGCCGGAGGGCGAGATCGTGCCGGGTAAGCAGTTTACCAGATAGCCTGGGAGCGCGGTGCATTAGCTTGCCGCTCACAATCCTCGTGCTAGGATCATCCCAACTGAAATCGAAGGCATGAGTGCGGCTCGTCAGAGCTACGCACCGGCCGCAAGAAGTGAGTTTGCCCCGTGGCGCAGGGATCGCGTGGGGCGCCCTACGGGCTGAGTACGCCCGTGGCCGCTGAACCGGCGGCCAAGAGTGACACGACGCCGGAACGTCACCGGCCGGGTCATATCTATGCGGCGCTGGACTTAGGCACGAACAACTGCCGGCTGCTTGTCGCAAAGCCGGACCAGAACGGTTTTCGCGTGCTCGACTCGTTCTCGCGTACCGTCCGCCTCGGCGAAGGCTTGAACCAAACCGGCGAACTTTCCGATGCCGCCATGCAGCGCGCCATCGACGCGATCCGCATCTGCGCCGTGAAAATGCGCAAGCGCGGCGTAACCAGCGCGCGCGCGATCGCGACCCAAGCCTGCCGCACAGCCACCAACGGTCCCGCCTTCATCGCCCGCGTGGCAAAAGAAACGGGCCTCCACTTCGACATCATCCCGCCCATCGAAGAAGCGCGCCTCGCGGCCCGCGGCGTAACGCCGTTGCTCGACCGCACCGACAAAGGCGCACTCGTCTTCGACATCGGCGGCGGCTCGACGGAACTCATCTGGCTGGACCTCCGCGAACACGGACGGCCGCCTAAGATCCTGCGCTGGGGCTCCATGCCGCTCGGCGTTGTGACGCTCAGCGAAAAGTTCCCCGGCCGCCTCGACGATCCCGGCGCCTATGAGGCAATGCTCGCCGAAGTGAAAAGCCACCTTAAAGCGATCACAAGCCTAGCCCCGCCCGGCGGACACCCGGCCGGCGTTTTTCACATGCTAGGCACCTCAGGCACGGTGACCACGATTGCCGGAATTCACTTGGGGCTAGAGCGCTACGAACGCTCGAAGGTCGACGGTCAGTGGCTCAAGCGCGACGAGATAGTGCGCGTCATCGCACAACTGAAAGACATGCGCCGGGAAGGCCGCGTCGCGCACCCTTGCATCGGGCCGGAACGTGCCGAGTTGGTGATCCCGGGCCTCGCAATCTTCGAGGCCATCTTCACGACCTGGACGCCACCGCGCCTGCGCGTCGCCGACCGCGGATTGCGCGAAGGCATGCTGCTGGCCCTCATGGAAGGCTCCGAACCCGCACGCAAGCAAAAGCGCCGCCGCAAGCGCCGCGGCCGCAAACGCAAGGGCTTCAAGCCGAACGCAGGCGCCCCCGCATGATCGACAAACCGAAGTCGCGCGCGCTCAAAGTCCGCCTGAAGACAGCCAAGCGCCGCACAAAGTCGTCGCAAGCCTGGCTCGAGCGCCAATTGAACGACCCGTATGTGCGCGCCGCGAAAAGCGAAGGCTACCGCTCACGCGCTGCCTACAAACTCGCCGAGATGAACGAGAAGCATCGCTTCCTGAAACGCGGCCAAACCGCTGTCGATCTAGGCGCCGCACCCGGCGGCTGGACGCAAGTCCTCGTCAAGAACTTGGGCGAAGGCAAAGTCGTTGGCGTCGACATCCAAGACATGGACCCGATCACCGGCGCGACGCTACTCAAACTCGACTTCATGGACGAGAAGGCACCCGGCGCCATCAAGCGCGCACTCAACGGCCCCGTGGACATAGCCCTCTCCGACATGGCCTCCCCCGCAACCGGCCACCGCGAAACCGACCACATGCGCGTCATGGCCCTCTGCGAAACCGCGCTGGACTTCGCCATCGAAATCCTAAAACCCGGCGGCACGTTCCTCTGCAAAGTGCTGCGCGGCGGCACCGAACGCGAACTCCTCGAAACACTGAAAAAACGCTTCCAAAAAGTAATCCACGTAAAACCCCCGGCAAGCCGCGCCGACAGCGCCGAGATGTACGTGCTGGCGATGGGCTTTCGGTAGTCGCGCCGTCTCTTTGGGGACAAGCAGCAGACGAACGCTCACCCCCGGCGGTTGTCTTCGCTTCACAAAAGACGCGCCGTTGTGGCACGCGAGAGCATGCTTCGCCGCATTGCCGCCAGCGTCTTCATCCTCGCCTTCTCCGCGCTGCCGCTGCGCGCGGGCAGCGACACGCAGATCACCATCGTTCTCGCAGGCGACACCGGCCTCAACGGCAGCTTCCAACAAGTCTACGCAAGCCACGGCATAAAGCACGGCATGCGGCTCGCTTGGGGCGAAGCAACGCCGCTAATCGCGCAGGAGATCAACGGCGACATCAACTTCGCCAATCTCGAAACCGTGGTGACGGATCGCAACGACCTGTCCGCAAACCTAAAACTGTTCGGCTTTCGCACGCACCCGAGCGGCGTGAAGCACCTGATGCAGATCGGCTTCAACGTGTTCTCGACCGCAAACAATCATTCGATGGACTTCGGGCTGGAAGGCGCGCGAGAGACGTTGAAGGCCCTGAACGGTATCGGCGTCGCACATGCAGGCCTAGGCGCGAACCGTACCGCCGCACGCACGCCGCGTCTGATGATCCTGAAGGGCAAAAGCCTCGCCTTCGCCGCCACCGGCATCGTCGGCAGCGGCTACGGCGCACCCGCCGAGGGCGAAGAGCGTGTAGGTCACCTCTCGGCATCAGATCGCGACGTAAGCGAAGCGGCAACCGCACTTGCCGCGGCGGCGGCGGACTATCGCGTCCTCTCCGTGCACTATGGCCCCGAGTTCGAAGTCAACGTGAGCGCACGCGACCGCGCGCGCCTCACCACGGCGCTGACGCAAGGCGCCGACATGATCGCAGGGCACCACCACCACGTCGTGAACGCGGTCGAAATGATCGGCGGCAAACCCGTCTTCTACGGCCTCGGCAACTTCCTGCACTGGGGAACGCAGGACATGAGCCGCTTCGACATCTGCCGCGACTACGGCCTCGTCGCGCGCGTGCACCTGTCCGCCGCACCCGGCGAACGGCTGACCGTCCGCGCCATCGAAGCGCTACCCATCACCCAAATGCACAAAACCCCGCGCGTGATGAGCGGCGAAGATGGCACAGCGCGCATACACGTGCTCAACCATCTGGCAAGCAAACTCGGCGCGACTGGCGTACGCTTCGCACCGCAACCCGACGGCACCGGCCTCCATTGCGCGGCCGGCGCCGAGCGTCTCTCGGGCGCGGTCGGCACGCGTTGCGCGGCAAGGCCCCAAATCAGCGAGCCCAAACCGGACCTTGCGGCAAAGATCGCCGCAGCCTGTTCGAAGAAAGTCATGCGCATCGTCGAGAACGACGCCGGCGAGAGCGAACCCGAGTTCGCAACCGTAGACTACGAGTGGCCAGCGCCCGTCATCCCGATGCCGTTCTAGCCCTATCGAAGCGCGCGCAAGCGTCGTACAGCAATTATAGGTATTGACTTATTATAATCTTCGGCCTATATAGCGCGCATGGCTTGGACGGTGCTCTTTCAGGAAGACTTCGCCGGGGAATTTGCCGCGTTCGACGACGAAGTCCGCACCGAAATGCGGGCGATGGTAGGCCACCTCGCGAAGTTCGGACCGGCGGCAAAGCGTCCGCAGGTCGATACCCTGAAAGGCGCAAAGATCGCCAACCTAAAAGAGTTCCGCTTCTCCGTCGCAAACGGGGTCTGGCGAGTCGCCTTCGCATTCGACGCAAAGCGCCGGGCGATCGTCTTGGCCGCGGGCGACAAGTCGGGAACGAGTTCCAATGCGTTCTACAAACGTCTAATCAAGATCGCTGAAAAGCGCATGGCAAAGTACGAGGCGGCGCAGAAGGAGGCCGAAGAATGAAGAGCAAACGCAAACTTGTGGCAGGGGCCAAAACGCTCGCGGAAATCGACGCGACGTTTTCGCCCGCCCAACGCACGGCGATCAAACGGCGCATGAAACAGCTTGAGCATGAGGAGTTGACTTTGGCCGACCTGCGTAAGGCGTACCGGATAACGCAAGTCGACCTGGCCAAGAAACTCGGCGTCAGGCAAGCCTCGGTATCGCAAGTCGAGAACTCGACCGACCTCTATCTTTCGACCTTGCGCAAGCATATCGAAGCGATGGGCGGAGAGCTCGCCCTGACCGCGAAGTTCCCAAACCGGCCGCCGGTCGTCGTCGCGCTCAAGGAAAGCGAGAGAGCGTAGGGGCTGCGCTCATGAAGACTGACACGGGCGTGGACCCGAACACCTGCACAAAAAAACGCCCCGGCCTCAGCGGCCGGGGCGCGAACACATTGTCGGCAATGGACTACATCGCCGGGATCAAAACCTTGTCGATCGCGTGCACGACGCCGTTTGACGCTTTCACGTCGGCGGCGACCACTTTCGCGTCGTTGATCATGACGCCGTTCGTACCGTCAACCGCCAAGGTTCCACCCTGCACAGTCGCCGGTGACGTCATCTTCTGACCGGCGAGTGCCGACGATTCGATCTTTCCAGGAAGCACGTGATACGTCAGAACGGCCTTCAACTTGGCCTTGTTCTGCGGCTTCAACAAATCGTCCAGCGTGCCTGCCGGAAGCGCTGCGAACGCCGCATTGGTCGGTGCGAACACCGTGAACGGACCCTTGCCGTTCAGCGTATCGACAAGGCCCGCCGCTTTAACGGCCGTGACCAATGTCGAGAAATCCGGGTTTGCCGACGCGACCGCGACGACGGTGCCCGGCTTCTCGGACGCCATGGACCCCGCAAACGAGACGCTTGCGAGCGTCAACGGAACAACAGCGGCCACGGCAAAAATTGTTGAGTACAATGACATTGAAAAAATCTCCGATTGGGTCAGCGCAACCCGGATGCGCGTGACATCACGCGCATTCCAAGCGGCTCAGTTTCACTGGTCGTCAAAACAAAACGCGCGTACGCGTCAGCGGTTCCAACGGCGCTCCGGCCGGACAAGGCAGAAGCGCCGCTCGTTGATTTGGAACCGGCTTAGTGGGCAGGCATCAACACTTTGTCGATCGCGTGAATGACGCCGTTCGACGCTTTCACGTCTGCAGTGACAACCGTTGCGTCGTTGACTTTGACGCCCTTGGTGCCGTCCACGGCGATCGTCCCGCCTTGAAGCGTTGCTGGCGACGTCATCGTCTTGCCGGCAAGCGCCGACGATTCGATCTTCGATCCGATCACGTGATAGCTCAGGATCGCCGTCAGCTTTGCCTTGTTCTGCGGCTTCAACAGATCGTCGACCGTGCCGGCCGGAAGCGCCGCAAACGCCGCGTTCGTCGGCGCAAAGACCGTGAATGGCCCTTTCGCGTTAAGGGCATCGACGAGGCCTGCAGCCTTCACGGCCGCGACAAGCGTCGAGAAATCGGGGTTGCCAGCCGCCACCGCTACAATCGTATCGGCAGTATCGGCGGATTTGGACATCGGCGTCGCAACAGCAGCGCCAGAAGCATGTGACATGAGGTACTCCACAAATTTTTTGCGAGGGAAACAGCAAACGTTTCAACGTGGCCCGCTTCGGGGGCACGCGCGCTGTAGGGCCGATATGGAAGCCCACCGCCGCAAGTCAACCGCACATCAGCCACTCCGCGCGTGACCAATTCGTAATGTGTGCACGCGAAAGTGCTGGCGTTTTCACGTCATCCGTGCAGGCGAGAATAAACGCGGCCGCTTCGCAAGTCGCACTAATAAGGGGACAGTATGATGGGAGCACTAGCGCGGAGCCGGTCGTGAACGGCATCGGCCCTTCGCCTGGGGAACAGTCCGCTTTGGATTTGTCTGCACTGCGGCCCGTAATCACTCCGTTAACACCGGCGTCGTAGCCTGCGCTTCCAGAACCACCGCGTCGGCAGAGAGAGAACCCATGTACCTTTGGCGATTGGCTGTTGCCGTCACCACTCTCGCCCTCGCTGCCACCGCGTGGTCGCAGGCGGATGAGACAACCCAGTGGATCGTAGAAAACGATTCCGGCGAAGATGTCCTGATGAGCTTCTATGAACGCGATACGGACAACGAACACCAGCAAGGCGCACTCGAAGCAGGCAAGACGCAGACCTACAAGCTCAGTTGCAAAGTGGGGCAGCGAATTTGCTACGGCGCCGTTGTCGCGGACGAGTACGACGCCTGGTACGACGCGCAAGAAAGTCCGGACGACGACGAGTTGGAAGACGGCACCCCAGAACCCGAAGGCTGGGGCGTACGCTTAGGCAAAGACCAATGCACCGACTGCTGCGCGAAATGCGGTAGCGCACCGCGAACCGTACGCTTGCGTAACTGAACGTGCCGGCCCTTCACTCCGGGATCACAAACTTGACTCGCAGCTTCAACACAGCCCCTTCCGCACGCGTGCCGTCCTTCAACGTGGGCTCGACACGATAGAGCGCGAGCACGGACTTGGCCGCCCCCTCGAACACGCCGGGCGGATCGCCGATGATGTCCGTGCACGACAACGACATGTCGGCGCGGACCGTGCATGTCGCGGTGATCGAGCCTTGGATGCCTTCGCGCAAGGCCTTCATGGGATAGCGCGTCATTAACTCGTCGCCCGTCGCCACTTTGGCCCACCTGTGATTGACCGTCGGCCGCGGATTGCCGGACATCGGCGCGGGATGCGAGACGCCGAGTTCGGCCGGCGTCTTCTGCTCGGACGGGAGAAGCTTCATCGTCAGCACCGCGCGCAGCGGCACATCGTTGTCGGGATCGAGTTGTTTCGGATCGAA
The DNA here is from genome assembly GCA_046153995.1 of Micropepsaceae bacterium. GTDB lineage: Bacteria > Pseudomonadota > Alphaproteobacteria > Micropepsales > Micropepsaceae > SZUA-430. Next base: position 426 of record JBJXEH010000172.1, on the reverse strand, counting down.
CGCGATACCGTTCGCGCGCTCGCGCGCCGCACGGCCCTCGGGCGTGAGCGGTTTGCCGCGCGCACCTTCGAAGCAGTCCTGCAGATAACCGGCGGTCCGCACGACTTCGCAGTTGAGCGACACGGTCGTCCCGCCCTTCGGCAGACTTAAACCTTCGATCGAGAAAGACGGAACGCTGGCAGTAGGTTGGCGCGTAGGTTTGACCGCCTGTGTATCCAACACCTCGAACGCCGGCCGGTTTTTGGCGGGAAGTTTGATGTCGGCGGCGATGGCGCAGGTGCGGTCGCCCGGCAGAAACTGCGCGTTCGCGCTCACGCCGAACGGATAGGCCTCGCTGGGTGCTTGCGAAAAAAACCAGCCATACATGCTGTCCGTGCCAAAGAAATCGTCGTCGCCCTCTTCCTCGACCTCGCCGACTTGCGCAGC
>JBJXEH010000171.1:0-2836 GCA_046153995.1 Micropepsaceae bacterium | reverse complement strand
AACAAAATCAGCCCCTTACCCCGCCCCTCACCATCACAATAAAATTTCTACGCCCCTTGCCGTGGATTGGGGTAATTTCCATCTCCTGAGTGAAATTGGACCCGCGCGTGCTCGACAACAAACGCATCCTGCTCGTCATCGGCGGCGGCATCGCCGCCTACAAGTCGCTCGAACTCATCCGCCGCCTGCGCGATCGCGGCGCGAAAGTGCGCGCCATCGTGACCAAGGCCGGCACCGAATTCGTGACCCCACTCTCCGTCGCAAGCCTGACCGGCGACAAGGTCTACCAAGACCTCTTCAGCCTCACCGACGAAGCGGAGATGGGCCACATCCAACTCTCGCGCGACGCGGACCTGCTCGTCGTCGCGCCCGCGACCGCCGATCTGATGGCCAAGATGGCATCCGGCCGCGCCGACGATCTGGCCTCCACCGCGCTGCTCGCAACCGACAAGCCCGTGCTGATCGCCCCCGCAATGAACGTGCGCATGTGGCTGCACGCGGCGACGCAGCGAAACCTCGCGCAACTGAGGGCCGACGGTGTCGCCACAGTCGGCCCGAACGACGGCGACATGGCGTGCGGCGAATTCGGCCCCGGCCGCATGGCCGAGCCCGCCGAAATCCTCGCCGCCGTCGAAGCTCACTTCGCACGCGGCCAAGAGCTCGCGGGCTTAAGCGCGCTCGTGACCGCAGGTCCGACGCACGAGCCGATAGACCCGGTGCGCTTCATCGCAAACCGCTCCTCCGGCAAGCAGGGCTACGCAATCGCAGGCGCGCTCGCGGACCTCGGCGCCACAACGACGCTCGTCTCCGGCCCGACGAATTTGAGCGCCCCGCGCGGCGTCAAATTCGTGAAGGTCGAAACCGCTCACCAAATGCTCGCCGCCTGCGAAAGCGCGCTCCCCGCCGATGTCGCCGTCTGCGCCGCCGCCGTCGCCGACTGGCGCGTCGATCACGCGGCGAACCAGAAGATCAAAAAGAACAACGGCACACTGCCCGCGCTAAAGCTCGTCGAAAATCCCGACATCTTGCACACGCTCGCAACCCGTAGCCTCCAGCGCCCGCGCCTCGTCGTCGGCTTCGCGGCGGAGACTGAAAAAGTCATCGAACACGCGAAGGCGAAGCGCCAAAAGAAAGGCTGTGACTGGATCGTGGCGAACGACGTCTCGCCCGCCACCGGCGTGATGGGCGGCGACGACAACACCGTGCACATCATCTCCGCCACGAACACGGAGACTTGGCCCAAACTCGCGAAAGGCGAAGTGGCTCAACGCTTAGCGCAAAAGATCGCGGCCCATCTAAAGGGAGCGCGCGCGTGAGCGATGTCGCCATCGAAGTCCTCACGCTTCCGCATGGCCGCGGCCTGAACCTGCCCGCGCGTGCAACGGCCGGCGCCGCCGGCGCCGACCTGGTCTCCGCCGAAGAAACCACGATCGCTCCTGGCCAAGTCCACGCCGTCGCAACCGGCATCGCCATCGCCATCCCCGAAGGCTTTGAAGCCCAAGTCCGCCCCCGCTCCGGCCTCGCGCTGAAACATGGCGTCACCGTATTGAACGCCCCCGGCACGATCGACGCCGACTACCGCGGCGAGGTGAAAGTCATCCTGATCAATCATGGCAGCGTTCCGTTCCGCATCGCCCGCGGCGACCGCATCGCCCAACTCGTCGTCGCGCCCGTCACCGCCACGCGTTTCGAACGCGTCGAAGCACTCACCGATACAGCACGCGGCACCGGCGGCTTCGGCTCGACCGGCGTGAAGGGAGGCTGATCCATGCTCCGCCTCTCCCGCAAAGCAATCCTGGCGCTTGAGGCCGTCGTCGACATCGCCTGCAATTCGCGCCCCGAACCCGTGCAATCGAAAGAGATCACCCGCCGCCAAGGTGTCCCCCACCGCTATCTGGAGCAGGTGATGCAGGCACTCGTCCGCTCGGGCGTGCTCAAAGGCGTGCGCGGGCCCCGCGGCGGCTATCGCCTAGCGCGCGAACGCCGGCGCATCACCGCGGGCGAAATCGTGCGCATCGTGGCTGAGCTTGAGGTCGCCGACGAACCGCCCTTAAACGGCTCCTCCCCCATCGGCGAAACGATCGTGCGCCCCGCTATCGAGAGCATTCACAACGACCTCATGCGCCAACTCGACGCGATCTCGGTGGAAGACCTCTGCCGCCGCGCCGAGGAGAAGGGTCTCGCCGAGCCACCCGGTGCCCGCGTCGACTTCGCGATTTAACGAGAAGGACAAAAACAATGAGCAAAACCCCCGGCCGCGGCCGCGTTTACGACTCGATCACTGAGACGATTGGCGACACGCCGCTCGTGCGCCTTAACCGCGTCGCGAAAGAAGCGGGCGCCGTCGCCGACATCCTGCTCAAACTCGAATTCTTCAATCCGATGGCGAGCGTCAAGGACCGCATCGGCGTCTCGATGATCGAAGACCTGGAGAGTCGCGGCCTCATCAAGCAAGGCACGACGCTGATCGAACCCACGTCCGGCAACACCGGCATCGCGCTCGCCTTCGTCGCCGCCGCGAAAGGCTACCCATTGATCCTGGTCATGCCGGAATCGATGTCGGTCGAACGCCGCAAGATGCTGCTGATCTTGGGCGCTAAGCTGGAACTGACGCCCGCCGCCCAAGGCATGCGCGGCGCCGTCGCCCGCGCGAACGAACTGCAAAAGGAAATCCCGAACTCCCTCATCCCGCAGCAGTTCGAGAACCCCGCGAACCCCGCAATCCACCGCAAGACGACGGCCGAGGAAATCTGGAACGACACGGCAGGCAAAGTCGATGCCGTCGTCTCCGGCATCGGCACCGGCGGCACGATCACGGGCATCGGTCACGTGCTGA
>JBJXEH010000170.1:0-7087 GCA_046153995.1 Micropepsaceae bacterium | reverse complement strand
CGGCTTCGTAGGGTTCATCCGGGCCGCGGCCCCACTTCGCGTCGCGGCGTTCCTTCGCCTGCTTCGCCAGCATGCCGGCCGAGGGGCCCTCTTCAAGCTCTTCGACGCGCACCGTCAGTTGACGGATGACGTCTTCGTTCAGCTTGAGTTGACGTTCCATCTCGCTCACCGCGGCCGAGGGCGAGTCGATGTTGAAATGGACGTAGTGGCCCTTGCGGTTCTTTTTGATTTTGAAGTTCAGCGAGCGCAGTCCCCACTGTTCCAGCTTGGTGACTTTGCCGCCGCCGGCTTCGATGACGGCTTTCATCTGCTCCGCCAATTGCTCGACGTGCGTCTGCGCGGCGTCTTGGCGCGCAATAAAGGTATGCTCGTATAACGGCATGGGAGCCTCATGTTGACCGCGGCGCCTCTGGCACGGCCCCCTTGGCTGTGCGAGTGGCGATGGTCCGGGAGAGCATGTCGAGCAAAACTGCCCCAAGGGATTTGCACCCCACGCCCTCCGGCCGCGGCCGGTTTCGGAAGCGGCGGACTATAAGGATTTGACGGTCACGGGCAAGCCTTGAAACTGGCGGAATTGCCGCATCGAACCGTCTCCGGGCGGCAAGAACGCGCCGTTTTGGCCAAGAGGGGCGGCCGTCGATCCGCTATCGCGGGCATTGCAAGACTCTGTTCATTGTTGCGGGGCGCGCTGTCGCATTGCGGGACACCGGCGCTTTATCGTGTCACCGAAGCCTCGTTTCTACGAACGCGTTAGGACGGTGTTTATCTTTACATCGCATCGCCTGCCGCTCTTCCATTGAACGGCGGCCATTAACTCAAGTTTTTTGCAATTCGTTTGGAACCCGCGCGCGACACTGGCCGGGAAGCGTGGGAAACCGCGTAAAAGGAGTTTCGGCGATGCGCAAACTCATGGGACGTGTTTCGGTGGCTTTCGCGGCGAGCTTGCTCGCCTCGACGGCGATCGCTGGCGACACGCAGAATACGTGGCGGCTTGTCAGTAGCGTCGGCGACGTTGCGGTGAGCTCGAACGGGCTTATTCGTGTCGCTATCAATCCCAGCGCGGAATTGGCCGAAGGGACGGTCGTTACAACGGGCGTGGGCGGACGTGTTGTCTTACGCCGTGGCGACGAGCAAATCGTGCTTTCGCCGCAGAGCCGCGTGACGCTGACCGGTGAGAACGACGCGGGCACGCATATTACGCAAGATATGGGCTCCGTCCTCTTCAACATCGGCAAGCGCAAGAAGCCGCATTTCGAGGTCGATACGCCGTTTCTGGCGGCGATCGTGAAAGGTACGGCGTTCACGGTGTCGGTGAACGACGAGTCCTCGGCCGTGCATGTGCGCGAAGGCGCCGTCGAAGTGGCGACGCCGTGGCGCAACGCGGTGACGCTGGTGAAGCCCGGTTCGACCGTGCGCGTGCGCAGCGCGCTTTCCACGCAGATCGAAGTCATGAGCGGCGCGCGCGTTGCGCGTACGATCGCCAGTAACGAGGGTGGTTGGCAGGCGGTTTTGGGCGGCGGGGCAAAAACGGGCCCGTCGGGTCCTGCGTCGCTGACGTCCGGGTCCAGCCTTGGCGGCCGGTCGGTTGACGATCCGCGCGGGGTTGACGATCCGCGTGGCGTGGATGATCCGCGCGGTGTCGATGACCCGCGTGGCGTTGACGATCCTCGTGGTGTGGACGATCCGCGCGGTTCGACGGGCCTTACCGGCGCCGGTTTGCGTGGCGCCGGCCGTGAGATGAGCGAAGGCTTCTCGGCCAATGCGCCGGCGACGCGGGCCGAGGTGCCGGTGACGGCGCCGCCGCAACCCACGCAGCTGGTTCGAATGACACCTGTCGCAGGTGCGCCGGCCAAGCAGCCTGAGACAGCCGTGATCCCGCAGGGTCAGGCACCTTCGATGGGCGGCAGCGCGCAAGCGGCCGAGTCGTCCGTCGGCTTCATCGGCGGCAAGCCGGCCGAGGCCGTCGCCAGTGCGCGCCGTCCCGCGTCGCGCTCGCGCGGCAACTCTTCGGAGTTCCCGGTGTTCGAGGTCGCGGTCGGCGGGTTGGGCTTGCTGATGTACATCTTGGGCTCGCAACTTATGGGCTTCATGCGCAGCAGCTCGCGACCGGTGCGCGTCAGGCGGTAAGCGTCTGCGAGATAGAAGTCGAGACGGCCCCTTCGAAAGTTGGGGCCGTTTCTCTTTGACGTCAGCGCAGGTTTGCGCCTAGAGCGCGCAGCGGTGCGCTTTGTTCGGCGGGTATCGTTCCGTCCGCTTTAGGGCCGACGTTGATAAGCAGGTTGCCGCCGTTCGTTGTTACGTCGCGATGGAGTTCGATGAGCCCGTCGCCCGTCAGGTAGTCTTCGGCGCGTTCGTTGCGGTTGTAGCCGAAGGCCAAGCCCAAACCGCGGCAGGACTCCCATTTCTTGTTTTTCGGGATGGCGCCGAGGCCGTATTCGACAGTGCGGAAATCGCAGTGCGGTGGTGCAGGGTTTTCTTGCGGACCGGTCGAGGTGGCGATGCGCGCTTTGATCATCGCGTTGAAGCTTTCGCGGGTAGCCTTGTCACGAAGACCGTTGAACAGCGTGTCCTCTGCGAACCAGCGGTCATTGACCACGCCGTCGGACACGCGTGCGTAGTAGTGCGCGAAAACTTCGGGGACTTGTTCCTTCGACGGCCAGGCGATGTCGTTCCAAAGAACGCTGGGTTCGTAGCGGTCGATCAACTCGCGTACTTGTGCGGCCGCGTAGTCGCAATAGTCGCGTTCGGTCGGCACGCAGGCGAACATGTCGCCGAGGTTGGCGATGGGTTCGGGACGTGCCGTCCAGTCGAGACCGCCGGAGTAATAGAGGCCGAAGCGCATGTTGCGCGCGCGGACGGCTTGCGCCAATTCGCCGATGAAGTCGCGCTTCGTATGCCAACCGGGCCGCCACGGGTTTGCGACGTTCGTGGGCCAGAGGCAGTAACCGTCGTGATGCTTCGTCACGAAGACGACGTACTTGGCACCGGCTTGTTTGAAGAGTTCGGCCCATGCGTTCGCGTCGAAGGCGCGCGAAGCTTCGTCGAATTCAGAGCGGAACGATGTGTACGGACGATCGCCGTAGGTGGCTTTGTGATGCGCGGCGGTCGGGCTGCCGGGAAGGCGTGCGGCGTTCTCGTACCACTCGGCATAAGGAATGTGCGCGTTCATATCGTCGTATTTATCGCGCATCAGATCATGGATCGGCCGCCCGCGCGGCGCCCAAGCCGGGACCGCAAAGATGCCCCAATGGATGAAGATGCCGAAGCCTGCGTCGGCGAACCACGCAGGGCAGGGGCGGGTGGTGAAGGGAGAGAAATCGCTCACAAGCGCTAACTGGCGACGGCTGATTTAACTTGCTTCGGATAGCGCGCTATCGTCCGAAGGTACGCCGTCGCCGTGCCGTCCGGTTGCCGCTGTCCCTGCTCCCAGCTCCGCAATGTGCTCAACGGAATTGCGTAGGTGTCGGCGAATTCGCGCTGCGATAGATCGAGGCCTTCTCGAATTGCTTTAACATCGATGCGCCAAACAACGGTTTCGCGCACACCGCGTTTGTCGCCGTTGAGATATGCGAGCGCCTGCTTTGCCGCTGCGAGAACTCGCCTGCCTGCGGCCGTGCGCTTCGGTTTCCCCGTCTTCATTGTTGCCTCCGTGCCGCTTTGAACGCCTTCGCGAAGGCGCGCAGGTCTCGCTTGTCGTCTTCGCCTAAATCGTCGCGCTCGTTCTTGGAGAACAGTGTCATCAGCAATAGAGGTGTTTGGTCGTCAAGATAATAGTAGATCACGCGCACGCCCCCGCGCTTGCCCGATCCTTCCCGGCCCTGACGCCACCGGTTGCCGGCACAATCTTACCCGCCTCCGGATTGCGCGCGATAAAATCGACGAATTCTTCCCGCTCAGCCTCCAACCATAACCGCTCCGCACTGGCGCTGAAATCGGGAAGCTCGGCAACCGTGAGAGGTGTTCGATCGAAGTCAGACACGGGACGTAACACAGGGCGTTACCGTCTGTCCAGCGGTATGATAACACATTGTGTTACTCCCCTAATACCCCATCGCGGCGCCGTCTTTGCGCATTTCGCTGGCGCCCCAGTAGACGCCGGTTGCCGGGTCGCGGAGGATGGCTTGGTAGCCGCCGAAGCTGCCGTCGCCTTTGACGAGCTTGTGGCCGCGGCGTTCGAGTTCGGCTCGCACGTCCGCGCCGATGCCGGTTTCGAGTTGCAGTTCGCCGACGCCTAAGGAGTCTTTGCGCGACCAATCCTCCGAGCCTTCGTGGCGGAAACGTGCGGCGTCGCCCGCTTCCTGCACGTTCAGGCCGAAGTCGATCATGTTCACGAGGATTTGCACGTGGCCTTGGGGCTGCATGTCGCCGCCCATGAGGCCGAAGCTCATCCACGGTTTGCCGTCTTTCATGACGAAGGCCGGGATGATCGTTTGGAACGGGCGTTTACCTGGCGCGTAGACGTTCGGGTGGCCGGGTTCGAGCGCGAAGAGTTCGCCGCGATCTTGGAACATAAAGCCGAGGCCGTCGGCGACGAGACCCGAGCCCATGCCGCGGTAGTTCGACTGGATCAGCGAGACCATCATGCCGTCCTTGTCGGCGGCGGTGAGGTAGGTGGTGTCGCCTTGGCGCAATTTGATTTCGCCCGGCGGCACGTTCGGATTTGCGCGGTCCATATCGATCAGCGCGCGGCGTTGTTTTGCGTATTCGCCGGAGATCAGCTGTGCGATGGGCATGTTGTAGGTGGCGGGGTCGGCGTAGAATTTGCCGAGATCTTCGAAGGCCAGGCGCTTGGCCTCGACCATCACATGCAGCGCGTCTGCAGAGCCGCGGCCCATTTTCTTCAGGTCGTAGGCTTCGAGCATCTTCAGCATCTGAAGCGCGGCCACGCCCTGCGTGTTCGGCGGCAGTTCGTAAACGTCGTAGCCGCGGTAGTTCACGCCGACGGGATCGACGAAGTCCCCCGTGTGGGCCGCGAAGTCTTCGTAGCGCAGGTCGCCGCCGATGCGTTTGAAATAGGCGTCCATCGTCTTTGCGATTGCGCCTTTGTAGAACGCGTCGCGGCCGCCCTTGGCGAGCGCGTCGTAGGTGCGTGCCAGGTCGGGGTTCTTGAAGATTTGGCCGTGGGCCGGTGCTTGGCCGTTGATCAGGTAGGTGCGCTTGGCGTTGTCGATTTCTTCGATGTCTTTTGCCATGCGTTCGAAGCCGCGGAAGTTCCGGCCCCAATAGAACGCGATGAGCTGCGAGACGGGGAAACCTTCGCGGGCGTATTGCGTGGCGGGGGCCAGCACTTGATTCATCGGCAGCTTGCCGAAGCGTTGGTGCAGCGCGAACCAGCCGTCGACCGCGCCTGGCACCGTGACGGTCAGCGAGCCGTGCGACGGCATGGCTTTGCGTTCGCCGAGCTTTTTCTTCAGGTCGTCAAGCGAGCGGCCTTTCGGCGAGCGGCCGGAGCCGTTGTAGCCGTATAGCTTCTTCGTCTTCGGGTCCCAAACGATGGCAAACAAGTCGCCGCCGATGCCGCACCCGACGGGTTCCATAAGGCCGAGCGCCGCGTTTGCCGCGATGGCAGCGTCCATCGCGCTGCCGCCCTTTTTCAGGATGTCGATCGCGACTTGCGTGGCCAGCGGTTGGGCCGTGGCCGCCATGCCGTGCTGGCCGAGCACCGGCGCGCGGGTGGCGAAGCCGTGGCCAGTGAAGCGGTCGCCGCCGCCGGGGGCTGCTGTCGGTGCGTCTTGGGCGGTGGCTGCGGAGGTCATTAGGGCGAGGGCTACGAGCGTTGTTGTGAATCGCATCGGGCTAGCGCGGTTGCTGCGGTGGCGGGCAGGGGAAGTCGCGCTCGAGCGTCTTCTGCGCTAGCTGCGCCGCGGGCACGTTGAGCAATTGCGGATTGGTGTCGCCGAAATTCACGATGCGAGCCGCCAGTTCTCGAAACGAAATGAAGTCCGGCATGCGCACGCAGGCTTCTTTCGACGACATCGGCAGGCCTTTGACCATGGCATCTCTGCGTGCCTCTTCACGTGCTACGAGCGTGACCGCGAAGCCCTGCAGGAACGTGCGGCATACGTGCGGTGCGCGCGCGTTGTCGGGATTTTCGATCGCCGCGTAGGTGCGGCAGGCTTGCACAAGGTCGCGGCCGGTCTTGATATCGGCGGCGCTCGCGGTGCTTGCGGCAATCAGCACGGCTAAGAGGATGGCGGCTCGGCGCATTTGGCTAGCTTCCTTTTGAACGGCACCCCTGTACCGGCGGCAGGGTAGGGCGTGCTAGTGGTTTCGACAACTGCCGCTTCAGGACGCCATTTCCATGCTCGACGCCGCGATCCGCCCTTACATGAACAAACCGTTGGAGGCCGTGGCGCAGCGCGCCGTGGCTTTAGGGGTATCCGCGAACGTGGCGACGGCGGTGGGGTTTGCGGTTGGTATTGCTGCGGCTGCCTTCATCGCGGGGGAGTACTATTGGATTGGGCTTGGGCTGTTGCTGTTCAGCCGGTTCTTGGACGGGCTGGACGGGGCGATTGCGCGGCTGACGCGGCTCACCGATGTCGGCGGGTTCTTGGACATCACGCTCGACTTTATCTTCTACGCGTCGGTGGTGTTCGCATTTGCTCTGGCTGCGCCGGAGCGTAACGCGCTTGCGGCGGCGTTTCTGACCGCGAGTTTCATGGCGCCGGCTTCGACGTTTCTGACTTACGCGATCTTTGCGCAGAAGCATGGGATCACGACCGAGATACGCGGTGCGAAGTCGCTCTATTATTTAGGCGGGCTGACCGAGGGGTTCGAGACGATCTTTGCGCTTTGCTTGATGTGCGTGTTTCCGGCGTGGTTTCCCGTGATCGCGGTCGTGTACGGGATTATGTGCTGGATTACGGGCGGTACGCGCATTGCGGCGGCGGTGCAGACATTCGGCGAGAGGACCCCGTGATGTTCGAGGCGACGCCCGCGCAGACTGCGATTGTCGAAGGTATCGGGCGCATCTGTTCGAAGTACGACGACGCGTATTGGCTGGCGCGCGATACCGATCATCGCTTTCCGGACGAGTTCGTGCGCGATGTTGCGGCGGCGGGTTATCTCGGGATTGCGATGCCGGAGA
>JBJXEH010000169.1:0-5269 GCA_046153995.1 Micropepsaceae bacterium | reverse complement strand
ACCGCCCATACCGTGTTACCTAACGCCACATGTCCCAACACTTCCCGCTGAGCTTCCCAGCCGCGCCTCGCGCGCTGCCTAGCTCGGCCCTACTTCCGCGAAGATGTCCTTAGAAGATAGACGGCATCCACGAACGAGAGCGCACCGAACGCGGCTGTCAAGGTCGCCATTGCCAAATTGACGATGAGGCAATCCGCCGGAGAGCCGGTGCCGGGAACGCATCTGCCCGCAGGCAACAGATCCGGCCAAAGAACGGCAACGACTGACGCCACCAGAAACACTGCGGCGACCGCGAAGAGCCCATAGCTCACGAGCCGCGCCCAGCCGGGAAGCGTGCCGAGCACCGGCGCAAGGTTAAGTTCGCCCTGGATCGTATAGGCGAACCCGTCGCGCTTGCCGACGTAGATTATGAAATACAGGAACGCAGGCATCGCGAGCGCGAAGAAGACGAACGTCCACTGATGCAGACGCGACGGTTCCACCAAATCGGTCAGCCACCCGACCTGGCAGACGAGACCGAGCACGAAAGCAGCCGCTGCCGTTACGCCAAAAACACGATCGAGAAACATCGCGCGCTCCTTGCAAAGTTTCCAGCCTGCGAACTATTCGACAGATTTCTGTGACAGTGCCCTCGTCTCTGGTTCGGTGATCTACGCCGTCACCGCCCAAACCTTGCAATCAAACTCGACGTGTCCCACCGCTTGCCGCCTATCCGCTCGACGTCCGCGTAGAACTGATCGACCAGCGCGGTCAGCGGCAGTTGCGCGCCGTTCGCCCGCGCTTCCGCTAGCGCGATGCGTAGGTCTTTGCGCATCCATTCGACCGCGAAGCCGAAGTCGAACTTGCGTTCGTGCATCGTGGCGGCGCGGTTTTCCATTTGCCAGCTTTGCGCGGCGCCCTTCGAAATCACATCGACAACCGCGTTCGGGTCGAGGCCCGCTTTCTCGGCGAAGTGGATCGCCTCGGCCAGACCCTGCACCACGCCCGCGATGCAAATCTGGTTGACCATTTTCGTCTTCTGCCCCGCGCCGGCGGGGCCGAGCCGCTTCACCATTTTCGCGTAAGCCTGCATGACCGGTTCGGCTTTCGCGAAGGCGGCTTCATCTCCGCCGCACATGACGGTGAGTTGGCCTTTCACCGCACCCGCCTCGCCGCCCGACACCGGCGCGTCGACGAAGGCGAGGCCCTGCGCCACCGCCTCGCGCGCGAGCTCCTCGGCGAGCATCGCCGAACCCGTCGTGTGATCGGCAAAGACTGCGCCCTTGGCCATCGCGGGAAACGCGGCGCGCGCGATTGCGGCGATGTCCGGATCGTCGCCGACACAGCTGAAGACGACTTCGGCGCCGTGCACGGCCTCGGCCACCGTCGCAGCGGCACGGCCACCATGCGCGGCGCACCATTCGCCGGATCGTACGCGCGTGCGGTTGAACACGGTGACAGCGTGACCCGCGCGCGCGAGGTGGCCTGCCATCGGGAAGCCCATGCGCCCCAAGCCTATGAACGCGACGTTTGCCATTGTGCCTTAGCCTTCGAGTTCCGACAGCGCCCGGTAGCGCCCGCGATAGTAGATCAAGGGATCGCTGTGCGAGGTGTGATCGAACGCAAGCACGCGGCCGACGAAGATGACGTGGTCGCCGCCCTCGTAGCGATGCTCCACGCTGCATTCGAAATGCGCGATCGCGCGTTCCAGAAGCGGCACGCCCCGCGCGCTCAGCCTGACAGCCTCGCCGTCGAGCCCCGCGTGCCCCTTGCGCGCCAGAAGCTGTGCCAGCTCCCGCGCCTCGCCGCCCAGCATGTTCACCGCAAAATGCGACGCCGCCATCAGCGCGCCGAACCGGTCGGACGCCTTATCCAAGCTCCACAAAATCAGCGGCGGGTCGAGCGAGACCGAGGCGAATGAGTTGATCGTGAGGCCGAGCGCCCCACCCGGCCCCGCCGCGGTCACCACGGCGACCCCTGTCGCAAAATGGCCCAAAGCGTCGCGGAAGGCGCGGGAATCCTGGCTCATCGGCCCCCGATTACTGGCAAGCGCCCTGCAAGGCAACCGGCAAACCGCAAACCTAAGCGCCAAATCCCATGGGCAAAACTGCCGATTTCGGCCGGAAACGGCCCCAAAAAATATCGCGGCCGCGCCCCGTTTTCAGCGCCGCGCGTCTGTGTGAAATTCGACGGGCCGATTCGGGTGGCCATGGGGAGTTGCAGGCGTTGACTGAGCAGTTGGGGATCCGCTTTCCGCAGTTCTACCTCACGTCCCCGGCGCCGTGCCCGTATCTCTCCGGCCGCATGGAGCGCAAAGTCTTCACGCGGCTTTCCGGCGAAGTCGCCCGATCGCTGAACGACAGCCTGACCCACGCCGGCTTCCGCCGCAGCCAAAACATCGCCTACCGCCCATCGTGCGAGGGCTGCCAAGCCTGCGTGTCCGTCCGCGTGATCGTCGATGCGTTCGAGCGCTCGCGGTCGTTCGAGCGCGTGGCCGCCAAGAACGCCGACCTGATCGGCGAAGTCGTGGACCCCTGGGCAACCGAAGAACAGTTCGCCCTGCTGCGCCGCTACCTCGACGCGCGCCACACGGGCGGGGGCATGTCCGACATGACGATGTTCGACTACGTGGCGATGGTCGAAGACAGCGCCGCCGAAACCCACCTCGTCGAGTACCGCCACCGGAGCGGGCCGAACGCCGGCGACCTGATCGCCGTGGGCCTGACCGACCAACTCTCCGACGGCCTCTCGATGGTCTACAGCTACTACGACCCGGAGGAAGCGCCGCGCAGCCTCGGCACATTCATCGTGCTCGACCACATCGAACAAGCCCGCGACCGCTCCCTGCCCTACGTCTACCTCGGCTACTGGATCGAAGGCAGCCGCAAGATGGCGTACAAGGCGCGGTTCGGTCCGCTGGAAGCACGGATGCCGTCAGGCTGGGTGCCGCTCAACCGGCCTTGAAGTGGAGCAACCCGGACAGCGGGACAGCTGTGCTGCTTGTCCCGCTTCATGCGAAAACTCAAACGCCGCAAATTTACGGAGCCTTAAGCCTAAGCGTTCGCGCGTTCTTTACGCCACAGCGCACACAGTCGTTGCCCGTAGAAGAGGCACGCTCACCGTGACGACATCGACAAGACCCTTGCGCGAGGACGAGCGCCGTTCGATCGAAGGCTTGGCGACGACGGGGTCGTTGATCTCGGTCGGGCTCATCCCGACCCTGTTCGTGTTCATGCTCACCTTTGCCGCCGGCATCTGGATCGCGCGCGCACTCGGCGTCCACAGCGGATCGGACGTCACCTGGCCCGCGATCGCCGCCGCCGCCGCAGCGATCGGCTTTGCCCGTTATCTCTACCGCAAAACCCTACCCCTGCTATCGGCCGAGCGCGAAGCGCACACACGCGACTTGGCGGCGGACACTGCGGTGTGTGCCGCGTTCGAGGTGATCGATGCCCTTCGCGTCGAAGAGTTGGAAGACGAAGGTTCCGCCTACTATCTCAAGCTCGCCGATGGGCGCGTGTTGTTTCTGCAGGGACAATATTTGTACGAGTACGAAGACGGCATCGAGGATGAGGACGGCAACCCGGTACAAGCCAGATTTCCCGCCGACCGCTTCACGGTTGAGCGCACGGCCGGCAGCGGCCTCGTGCTCGGCATAACCGGCCTTGGCCGCGTGATCCCCGTCAGCGGCGTGCTGCCGCCGTTCACCGTGGATGAGCACAGCGCCGGCACGGTTCCGCAGGATGGCGACATTCTCGCGATCGATTTCGAGACGTTGCGCCGGCGCTGAGCGCGCATGGACGAAACGCCACCGGCACACGCTGGACGGCCCAAGCGCCCGCGCCTAAGCTGACGGTGCCGAACCCGCGAAAGCTGAACCGCCCATGCCCAACGCCCCGCTCGCCCGCACCGCCGCCGCAGCACTCGCGCTCGCCGCACTCACGAACTGCACGAGCGCCGGCGAACCGCCCCCGCCTCCCATCGAGCCGCCCTCGCCGCAAGCATCGTCATGCCCGGTGATCGAAAGCCGTGACTGGGCCGCCTGGGTGAACGCGATGCCCGGCCCCGGCACCGCGAAGGAACTCATCGCCACGGGCCAAATCGTCCTGCCCACGCCCGGCTACACCGTAACGCTGACCGCAGGCCTGGCCGACCGCAGCGCAACGCCAATGCAACAGCTCATCCTGACCGCAACCCCGCCAACCGGCATGGTGCCCCAAGTCCTGACCACGCAACCCGTGCGCTACCAAGGCCCCGCCATCTCGATGAACTACCGCGCGATCCGCATCATGTGCGGCGGCCAAATGCTGAGCGAAATCGCGGACGTGCCGGTGGCGCAGTAGGGCACTCTCTCTTCCGCAATAGAAAAAGGCGCCTGCGTCGCTGCAGGCGCCTTTCGATTATTGCTTCCGTTGTCCGTTAGTTCTTGATCCGCAGCGTCGCGCCGATCATCCGCGGTTCGCCGACGAAGGCGTCGATCGTGCTCGACTGGCTGGCGCCCGGCGGACAGGAGAATGCCCCACCCGACGGGGTAAGCGCCGCCGCGCTACACATCGCCGAGCCCTGCAACGGCGAGTCGACCGCCGTGTTAATGTAGCTCTCGTCGAGTAGGTTGCGAGCGAAGAATTCAAGCCCGAACAGTTCGTCTTCGGAGTAGAAACCGATCTTGGCCCCGAACACCGCGTAGGCTTCCTGGATCTTGCGTTCGTCCAAGTTCGAGCCCGTGTCCATCTCGCTCTGCCAACGGCCGTCCAGGTGGACCCGCGCCGTCAGCGTGTCGACGAACGGGAACGCGTAGTCCAAACCGCCGGTCACGGTCCATTCGGGCGAGTGAGTCAAACGCTCACCCGGTATCGCGAATAGCGACGGGTTCCGCGCCACGAACGCCGGACCTAGATCGTCACCGTACCGTGCATCAGTGTAGGCAACGCCCAGGTTGGTCGAGAAGTTCTGGAACGGTGACCAGAACGTTTCGACTTCGACGCCCTGGCTGATCACTTCCGGAATCGACGCCACGGTGAACGAAATGCCTGTGAAGGTGTTCAGCTGGAAGTTCTCGAAGTCCTGATAGAAGACCGCCGTGTTCACCTGGAGCCGGTTGTCGTCCGTCGCGAACTTCAGACCCAGTTCGTAAGCGTCCACGAGTTCCGACGCGAAACTCGTGTCCGGTGCGCGCACGACTTGCGGCCCCGGCAACGATGAGGGCGAAACGATCGAACCTTGCGCGTCGAAGAACACGCGGTCGAGGTTGAAGCCGCCCGCCTTGTGGCCGCGCGAATAGCTGCCATAC